>CALLYN010000663.1 GCA_937858455.1 uncultured Kouleothrix sp. | reverse complement strand
TCCTGTTCTTCGACGAGGCCGACGCGATCTTCGGCAAGCGCTCCGAGGTCAAGGATGCTCACGACCGCTACGCCAACATCGAGGTTGGCTACCTGCTCCAGCGCATGGAGGAGTACGACGGCGTGGTCATCCTGGCGACCAACCTGCGCAAGAATATCGACGACGCGTTCGTGCGCCGGCTGCACGTTGCCATCGACTTCCCGTTCCCCGAGGAGACCGATCGCCAGCGGATCTGGCGGCAGGTGTTCCCGGCCACCACGCCGCTCGCCGCCGATGTCGACCTGCGGTTCCTGGCCAGGCAGTTCAAGCTATCCGGCGGCAACATTCGCAACATTGCCCTGCTGGCGGCGTTTCTCGCGGCCGAGGATGGCTCGATTGTGACGATGCAGCATATTGTCCGGGCGCTCAGGCGCGAGTACCAGAAGCTCGGCAAGCTGGTGACCGAGAGCGACTTCGGCGCCTATTTCAGCCTGCTGCGGCCGGCCGCTGATGCAGGCTAGCGCTTGCACGGAAATCGGCGATTACCACAAAAACGCCACGACACGAGGAGCAGCTATGCCAAAGCCGCCATCAAGCGAGCAGCGCACACACGCGCAGGTGCAGCGGTCGAAGCGCGCCGAGCGTTCGCAGAACAACGCGGGCGCGGCCCAGCAGCCACTTGCTCAGCTTCAGCGCGTGATCGGCAATGCGCAGGTCGCGCGTATGCTCGCCCAGCGGGAAGCAATGCCCGAGGAAGAGGAAGAGAACGGCACGCTTCAGGCGATGCCGGAGGTCGGCCTCGAGGGCGGCCCGGTCAGCGATGCGGTTGCGAGCCGGATCAACGCCAGCCGGGGCGGCGGCGCGGCGCTGGAGAGCGGCATGCGCGCCAGCATGGAGCAGCAGCTTGGCGCCAGCTTCGAGGATGTGCGCGTGCACACCGGCGCCGAGTCGCACCAGCTCAACCGCAGCATCAGCGCGCAGGCGTTCACCACCGGCAGCGATATCTTTCTCGGCGCGGGGGCCAGCCCAAGCGATCACAGCCTGATGGCCCACGAGCTGACCCACGTCGTGCAGCAGCGCAGTATGTCGGCCAGCGGGCCAATGACGGTTGGGCCGGCCGGCGACAGCTACGAGCGGCAGGCCGACGCAGTGGCGGCGCAGGTCACCACTTCCAGCCCGGTCCAGCGTGAAACCGAGCCAGAATGATCAACCAGCTCGACAAAACGATCGAGGCAATCCTGATCGACGAAGGCGGCTTCGAGCGCGGCGTGGTCGACATTCACTTCGAGACCCCTAACCGCGAATGGGCGGCGCGGATATCCGCGCCGACGCTGAACTGCTACCTGTTCGACATTCGTGAGAACGTGGAAATGCGCCAGCAGGGCCGGCAGATCGAACCGCAGGAGCCAGGATCGGCCGTGCGCCGCCAGCCCGCGCTGTGGTTCGACCTGACCTACCTGATCACCGCCTGGACTCAGGCGATCGAAGACGAGCACTTGCTGCTGTGGCAGGCGCTGCTGGCGCTGGCGCGCTACCGAGCGCTGCCCACCGAGCGCTTGCCCGAGGCGCTGCAGCAGCGCGCGACGCCGATCTACGCCAGTGTCGCTCGCCCCGATAACGTACTGAAGAGCCCGGGCGAGATCTGGTCGGCGCTTGAAAATCAGCTGAAGCCGTCGCTCAGCTACACGCTCACGCTCAGCATCGAACGTGAGAAGCTGCTGCAGGTCGCGCCGGTGTCCAGCGTGCTGCTCGGCCTCCAGCAGGCCAAGCAGATCAACGGCCGGGCCGCCGCAAGAGACACACCAGCGCTGCGGCGGATGTGGTTCGGCGGGGTAGTGCGTGATAGCGCGGGCCAGGTGGTGCCGGGGGCGCTGGTGCGCGTCGAGCAGGTTGGCATTCAGGCAGTGAGCGACGACGATGGTCAATACCGGCTTGGTTCGCTTGCGCCAGGCAGCTACGTCCTGGTCGCGAGCTACGCTGGGGCGGTCGAGCGCCGCTCGATCGCGCTGGCCAGCCAGCCGGCCGCGGGCGATTCGTCCTCGGCATTTGATATTCAGTTCCACCAGCGCTGGGAGGGCAGCGCCCATAGCCAGCCACCATAGCGCGGCGCGGGTGGAGGTTCGGAGTGGCGAAGCCTCTGCGGTTCCCCTATTGCCGACGAAGTTGAATGGCGCACGCGTGACACGCCGTAGCGAAGGAGAGTGTAATGGCAAGCAGCTACCTATACCCAGGCGTATATGTCGAAGAAGTATCGGGCGGCGCGCGGCCGATTGAGTCGGTTGGCACGTCGACCGCGGCCTTTATTGGCTTCACCGACCGCCGCCCTGCCGAGAACCAGGGCGAGCCGGTGTTGGTCGCCAATTGGACCCAGTACACCCAAAGCTTTGGCGGCTTCGCCTATGGCTTCTACACACCGCTGGCCGTCTACGGCTTTTTCCAGAACGGCGGCGGCGCCTGCTATGTCCAGAGCATGCTCACCGGCGACGAAATCGCGCAGGTCAAAGGCACCGATCTGGCCGGCATCACCACCAAAAAGCAGGCCGCCTTCAAAGTCATGTCGCTAACCGCTCGGTCGCTCAAGCTCGTGGTAACGCCAGGCGAATCGTCAGGTAGTGACGCCGCGCCGGCAGGCCCGCCGCCGTTTAGCCTGGAGGTCTGGGATGCGAACGCCCCGTCGGCGGCGCGCCTCGAAAGCTTCGCAAATCTGAGCCTCAACCCGGCCGACGAGCGCGCGCTGCTGGCGACCGTAAACGCGAAGTCAAAGCTGATCCGGCTGCTACCGGCCGCCGACGCACTGAATCTCCAGGATGTGGCGGTCAAGCAGGCCGACACGGCGCTCAGCGAGACCAGCCAGGCCCTCAAGCCGCTGGTCAGCAGGCGGCTCGCCACGCCCGAGATCGACAAGACGCAGACCCCGCTGGGCGACCAGCCGATCCAGTTCAACGGCGAGGCCACCAATCGCACCGGCCTGCTGGGCCTGGCCGCGACCGACGACGCCGCGATCGTCTGCGCGCCCGACATCATGTATGCCTGGCAGCAGGGCTGGATGGATCAGCAAGGCGTGATATCAGCCCAGAAAGCGCTGATCGCCCACTGCGAGAGCGCCCGCGACCGCGTGGCGATTCTCGACGCGCCGCCCGGCAAAAGCATCCAGGCGATCAAGCAGTGGCGCGAAGACGTGGCCAACTTTAGCAGCGACGGCGGCTTTGCCGCGCTGTACTACCCCTGGGTTCGGGTTGAGAACCAGCGCAGCGGCGAGCAGATCCTGATCCCGCCCTCCGGCCATATCGCCGGGCTGTACGCCCGCGTCGACACTCAGCGCGGCGTGCATAAGGCCCCCGCCAACGAAGAGCTGCGCGGCGTCGCCGGGCTGGAGATCGGCGTCTCCGATAGCGAGCAGGGGTTCCTCAACCCGATCGGCGTAAACTGCATCCGAGCGTTCCCAGGCCGCGGCATCCGCGTCTGGGGCGCGCGCACACTGGCCGACAGCGCCTCGGAGTGGAAGTATGTTCCAGTGCGGCGGCTGTTCTGTATGGTCGAGAAATCGATCCAGCGCGGCACCCAATGGGCCGTGTTCGAGCCAAACGACCTTGATCTATGGGAACGGCTGAAGCGCGACATCGGCGCCTACTTGACGAATGTATGGCGCACTGGCGCGCTGTTCGGCGTCGTCGACCAGCAGGCGTTCTTCGTCAAGTGCGACGAGGAGCTGAACCCCAAGGAGGTGCGCGACGCCGGCCAGGTGATCGTTCAGGTTGGCATCGCACCGGTTAAGCCGGCCGAGTTCGTGATTATCCGCATCCAGCAGACGAGCTAACGCGCCGGGTGTCAAGTGTTGAGCTTCACAGAAGGTGACATGCCCATACAAGGAGGAATACTATGCCAGGAAGAGCGGGCCGAGAAACCGACCCGATGGTTGGTTTTCAGTTCGGTATTGACTTCAAAGACAAGGTCACCGGCTATTTCACCGAATGCAGCGGTCTCGAGTCGGAGACCGAGGTGGTCGAGCATAAGGTGGTTGGCGCGAAGGGTCAGGCGATCGTTCAAAAGGTACCTGGACGGCTCAAGTTCGGTAATATCACGCTCAAGCGCGGCATCACCGCCGACACACAGATCTGGCTCTGGCGGCAGAAAGTGGAGCAAGGCAACATCAACGAAGCGCGCGTCACGGGCTCGATCATTATGTATGACTACAACTTCGAAGAGGTCGCCCGCTGGACGGTCACGAACGCCTGGCCTTCCAAAGTCAGCGGCCCGCAGTTCAAGACCGATGGCAATGAGTTTGGCATCGAAGAGCTGACCCTGGTGCATGAAGGGTTCAAACGCGAGAAGTAGCGACGCCGGCCGGTTCGCCATCGCCGCGCAGCGCGGGCAACAAACGCCGGCGCGCCCGCGTTGCGCGGCTCGAAGATCCACGGCTCAGACTCTTTAGAACGGGGGCAACCCTATGATCGAGACCGCACTGCAAACAGAGTTCGAGTTTATGCTGCCACGCGGATATGTCGACCGCGACGGCACTATGCACCGCAGCGGCATCATGCGCCTAGCGACAGCAATGGACGAGATCGCGCCCATGCGCGACCCACGCGTGCGCGGCAATCAGGCCTACCTGGTGGTCATCCTGCTGTCGCGGGTGATCAAAAAGCTTGGCGATCTGCGCGATATTAACACTGGCGTGATCGAGGCGTTGTTCTCGGCCGACCTGGCCTACCTTCAGGATTTTTACCGCCGCATCAACGAGACCGGCACCAGCACGGTCGAGGTTGTGTGCCCCGAGTGCGAGCATCATTTTGAAATGGACGTCAGCCCAGTGGGGGGATAGTCGGCTACCCTCTCGAGCGGCTCCACGAGGAGGTAGCCTACATCGCCTACCACTTCCACTGGTCGCGTGATGAAGTGCTGGCGCTGGAGCACCGCGAGCGGGCGCTCTGGGTCGAGCGGATCGCGGCGATCAACCAGCAGATCAACCAGGCGGCCGAAGCGTGACAGTGGCAGCAGGAGCACGTATGTCCGATCAGCAGCAGGCCGGCGAGCGCCAAGCCAGTGCGGCTCCCGAGATCAAGCGGCCGATCGATCTGGCCGCGCTCACCGCCGCAGTGGAACGGCTGCTGCGGCGCGACCTGCGGCTTGCGCGCGAGCGCGCCGGCGGCAAGCGCTAGCGCATCGGTGGCGCCATTGGCTCTGCCAACGAATGGGTGCACAGTATGCGGCGTGACAGGTTGAGCGCGAGCGAGCTCACGATCACTAAGACGGCGGCACAGGCCACTCGACTTGCGGAGCGCATGGCCATGCCCGCGGCGTGGGCCTTGCGCATTACCGAGCAGCGCCGGGCGCAGGTGCCAACCTTTGGCGTATATTTCGACCAGCGGCTCGCATCCGTGGCGAGCGCTGGCGCTACCGCCGCGGCGTTCGCGGAGCGCTCTACGCCCGAGACACTTAAGCCGCCCAGGCTCGACATGACGATCGCGCCGTTCGCGCCGCCGCTCCGCCAGATCAGCGCGGCCCGGCAGGGCGCGCCGGTCTGGCAGCGCCCATCCGGCCCACCGCGCGAGCCGCGGCTGCCGCCTGCCGATCGCCGTGCGCCGAGTGAAGCCGCCGGGCTTGCTGGCGAGCTTGCAGCGCTCGGCTGGGGCCGACCGCCCGAGCGTGGAGAATAGAGCATGCCAAACCGAGATCCCTACAGCAGCTACCGGTTCAGAGCCGAGATCAATGGGCTGGCGCAAGTGCACTTCACCGAATGCCAGGGGCTCGAAGTCGAGATCGAGTACGAGGAGCTTGCCGAGGGCGGGCTCAACAGCTTTGTCCACCGGCTGCCTAAAAAAGTCTCGCGCTTTCCGAACCTGGTGCTCAAACGTGGCCTCGCTAGCGATGAGCTGTGGACTTGGCATGCTCGCACCGTCGACGGCTTTATTGAGCGCCGCCCAGTGACAATCACCCTGTATGGCTACGCGGGGATGACGGAGATCCGCTGGAATATTGCCGGCGCGCTACCGATCAAATGGGCTGGCCCATCCTTCAACGCGGGCGAGAATCAAGTCGCCTTCGAGTCGCTGGAGCTCATTCATAACGGGATCAAGCGAGCAAGCTAGGGCGCTATGACCGAGCTGAACGACAATCGAGCGGGCCTCGCAGCGCCGCGCCTTGCCGGGCCGATGAGCCTGACGGGCTCGCATCGCTGGATCGCCAATCGTACCCAAGCGCACCGGCGCTACGCCAGCCGCCTGACGCGGCGCGCGCAGCCAAGCTTCGTGCGCCATGCGGGGCTGCCTTTGGCGCAGCGGCTGCTCGCTCGAATGCACTACGCCGAGTCGAGCCGCGAGTATGCCGCGCTCCCGCTGGTTGCCCGGATCGTTCGGGCCACCCCTTGGGAGAGCGCCGAGATCGTGGGGCCAACAGCCCCTGCTCTGCACGAGGCACTCGCTCGACGCTCCGCGCAAATAGGGCAGCAGCATCGACCTGCGGCAGACGTGCGGCCGCCAAACCTCCTGCAGCGCGCGCTTGAGAGACCAGCCGTGCGCGACGTTACACATGCAGCCCGCATACCAGCACATGCTGCCTCGATGGCTGCGTGGGCGTTCGAGGCCCCCCTCTGGCCCAGGTACGCTTCACACGCCAGAGCAATGCGCGTCAAAGACCTCCAGACGCATGCCAGCTTGGTGGAGCGGCGCAGATTGCCTGACAGCACAGGCCCTTTCACAGCAACGCTGCGCCGTTTGGTGAGCCTAACAAGCACGCTGCCGAACTGGCAATACTCACGCGCGGGCGTCAAAGCTAGCACAGAAGCAGCAATAGTACGTCAACTCAACCTACGCTTCGTCCAACCGGCGGCGCGGCTGAGTGGTACGCAAACCGAATATCGCGCAGCCGAAAGCCAGCGCCAGGCGACCAACCGCAGCGTGCAAGCGACTCAGGCGAGCATGGGGGCGCGTGCTGTACCAAGGCCAAACCCATTGGCGCCAGGTATCGCCGTGCCGTTGGCTCAGCGGATCGCTTCGACATCTAGGCCGCTCGTAGCAGCGCGCTTCTGGCAAATCGCGCGCCAGCATGCAGATCCAGCTGATGGCACGCTGTCCTCCCAAGTGAGTTGGCAGCAGGCTGCCGACACGGTTTGGGCAGGCGCACCGGTGGCCGCACAGGCCCGCGCCGCCCGCAAAAGCGGGCCGCCAGTGCTTGTGTCTCGGGCGCGTCTGCGACCCAGCACCGAGCGGGAGTGGCAGGCTCGAGCGCTAGAACCTAGCCAGCGCCCCGCCAATATGTTGCCGCAAAAGCAAGCCGATCGCACACCAGCCGGCCGTGGCTTGGCAGCAGGCGCAGCGCAGAGCCACACACACCCGCTGCCTGGCCGAGCTTCGAGCCAGCAGCCAGCGGGGCTGCCTGCCCGCGTGCTTAGGCGGCTTGCTAGCACGGCCGGCGATCGCGCGAGCGACACACCGTTCGGCACCGCGCGCGAACCCTCACTTCACCCACAGTGGCAGCCAGTAATGCTGCACGTGTTACGCCGTGCTGAGTCAGCCCCCCGCAGCGCAGATTTTCGCCTGAGTGTGCCTTGGCGCGGCACGGCCGAAACAGACGTGCGTTCCGCGACGCGCGATCCGCTAAACCAAAACACAGCGCAGGTCGAGCGCCGGCTTGCCCCACTGCCGAGAGCGGTCAGCGGAACAGCGGCTTTGGCCCAGCATTTGTTCGTATCGCGCTACCTTGCGCGTGCTGAACGCCCAGTATGGGAGCGGGCAACCGCGGCGCCATATAGTGCCCTGACTAGCCCGACCGCTTCACTGCTACGTCGCCTGGCGCAGCAGGTCGCCCAACGCACAGATGACCAGCTCACCGCCGGCGCGCCGGCACAAGCGTCTAGAGCGAGTGTTGGGCGGGCTGCCGCTGTGTCGTCAACTGAGCCGCGCAGCCAACCTGGCCCGTGGTCGCTAGGCGCTCAGCGTACAGAGGCGCCTCCGCGCCGTGCCGCGCCAGCCCCAATTGGAACCAGCGCGCAGCGCCCCATGCACGCGCTCCACCGCCTTCGGCTCAGCGCTGAGCCTGCCGGGCGTGCGAGCGCGGCCCATCCTGGCGAACGAGCCAGCGGCACCCGCGCGAGCGGCGGGGGGCTGACGCTCCTGCACAGGAGCTTACCCGCCGCGCTGCGGGCGCAATCGGATGCTGGCGCCGCCAGCATTCCAGCGCTAGCGCAGCGCCATAGCCGGATCGACGCGCGCAGCCATAGCGATGCCGCACACCACAGGCCAGCACCGTGGCAGCTGCCCCAGGGGGCAGAACAGCCGGCGCCAGCTGGCACCAGCGCCACACTCTCGGCTCACATGGCTGAGCTTGCGCTTACCCGTATTCAGCGCCAGCTGCTGGCCCAGCAAGCGCCCACGGACGCCAGCGCCACACTCTCGGCTCACATGGCTGAGCTTGCGCTTACCCGTATTCAGCGCCAGCTGCTGGCCCAGCAAGCGCCCACGGACGCCAGCGCCACACTCTCGGCTCACATGGCTGAGCTTGCGCTCACCCGTATTCAGCGCCAGCTGCTGGCCCAGCAAGCGTCCACGGACGCCGGCGCCACACTCTCGGCTCGCACGTCTGCGCCTGCCTCGACCCGCGTTCACCAACGGCTTCTAAGCCAGCCGGCAGTCGATTCTGCATTCGCAGGCGGCAGAGCACGAGACGGCGGGCGACAATCTGCAGATGGCTCAAACTCGTGGCCGCTGCTAGCCGATCTGTCGCACATTGTGCGGCGCTTCGCGCTAAGCAAGAGCTCAGCCCTGGCCCGGACTGATGCAAGCATCCATCAGACAGGCGCCAGCATGGTGGCCGATCAGCCGCGCGGCGCAGCAGAAAGCTCTCGGGGAGCAAGCGGCGGCGCGTATATCCCGGTGATCATGCGCTGGCTTGCAGGGCTAGCGGCACGCGGGCCGGCCGGGAGCGCCGAGAGCGAGACAGCGCCCCTACAGGCAAGCTGGAGCAACCGCCGCGAGCATGCTGCTGTGAACCTCGAAGGATCGAGCACTGCGAGCGGCGCGCTGCACCTGCTACAGCCGCTACGCGCGCCGAGCGCGAGCACGCTCGAGTCGACCCAGCCGCTCGCCACACCAGGCGCCATCCAGCGCGCTGGGCCGGGTAGCGACCAGGACACGGATGCGGCCCAGAGCATCGAAGCGCTGGCGCAACAGGTCTACAGCCGGCTGCGCCAGCGGCTGCTCGCCGAGGCCGAGCGGCTGGGCCGATGATCGACATATGCGAGGCCAAACAATGACCGATCGCTATCAGCGCGGCGATATCGCGCCAGCAATCATCAAAAATATGGCGACCAATACTGAGATCAAGTGCATGTTTAACCCGCAGGAGTATAAGCTATCGAAAAGTAATGGCTGGAGCTCGGAGAAGGCGCGCGGCCAGAATCAACCGCACGCCGAGTACAGCGGCGGTGGACCCAACTCGCTGACGCTCAACCTGGTTTTCGACACCTACGAGACTCACGAGTGGTTCGGCAATCAGGCGCGCGAAGACGTGCGCAAATACACCCAAGAGCTGTGGAAGCTCACGCTGATCAATAAATCAGGCATCGACTCCACAAACGGCCAGGGCAAACCGCCTGAGTGCCGGTTCCAATGGGGCAAGCTGTGGTCATTCGTGGGTGTGGTGACCTCAATAACCCAGACTTTTACACTCTTTCTCGCCGATGGCACGCCCGTCCGAGCCAAGATCGACATCACGTTTCAGCAGACCACCGACGAAGACGCCTACCCGCGCCAGAACCCGACCTCGGGCGGCGAGCCAAACGCACGGCTATACGTGGTGACCGAGGGCGATACGCTGGCAGGGATCGCCTATGCCATGTACCGCGATAGCACGGTCTGGCGGCATCTTGCCGAGACGAACCATATCGATGATCCGCTGGCGCTCCGCCCTGGGCAGCGGCTGCTTATTACGCCGCTCTCGCTGCAGTAGATAGCACGCACACAGCCATGACAGATATCAACGCCGAGCTTGATCTGTTCTACATCCGGATCAATGGCGACGATCTGCCCAGGTGGGCGATCACTCAACTGGACGAGGTCATCGTCGAAGATGACCTAGCCCAGCCGGCGGTGTTTACGCTGCGCTTCGAGGATGCTGAGCTGAAGCTGATCGACGGCGCGCTATTCCGGCTGGGCGACGAGATCCAGATCGCCGCGAGCGATGTGCACGGGCGGCGTAAAATCATTCTCACCGCCGAGGTAACGGCGCTGGAGCCGGAGCTGACCCAGGAGCGGATCGAGCTGGTCGTGCGCGGCTACGACCGCGCGCACCGGCTGTACCGCGGTAAAACCACGCGCACATTTGTCAAGCAGTCGTACGCCGACATTTTTAAGCAGGTCGTCCAGGAGGCCGGGCTAAGCGCCCAGGTGATCATGACCAACATGGTCAGCCAGAAGTTCGATTATGTAGTGCAGGATGCGCAGAGCGACATCGCGTTTTTACGTGAGTTGGCGTCCAGCACTGGCTACTGCATCACCGTCGACAAGCGCACCGTCACATTCGCGCCCGACAGCCAGCGCACTGCCGCCGCGCCCTTGCAGGAGTTCGGCGAGACGCTGATGAGCTTTCGGGCGCGGATCACCGTAGCGGCCCAGGCCAACGAGGTCGAGGTGCGCGGCTGGGATCCAAGCGCCAAGCGGCCGATCGTTGGCAGCGCCAGCGCGCCGAGCCAGCATCCCGCGATCAACAATGGCGCGACCGGCGGCGAGAGCGCTAAAAAAGCTTTCTCCAAGGCCGCCAAAGTGGTGGTATGTGATCGGCCAGTGCGGGATGGCCAGGAGGCTCGGACGCTCGCCCAGGCCACCCTCGACGAGCTCGCCGGAGACTACCTATCGATCGAGGCGACCTGCCTGGGCGAGCCGGCCTTGCGAGCCGGCGCGACCGTCGAGCTGCAGAAGGTTGGCAAGCGCTTCAGCGGCACCTATCACGTCACCGCCACTCGCCACGAGTACGCCAACGGCCTCTACCGCACCACGATCTATGTGAGCGGGCGCAACCCCACCAGCATCCTCAGCCCGATCCAAGGCGCCGACGAGCGCCAGCTCGTGCGCGGCGTGGTGGTAGGGGTTGTCACCAACGTGAATGACCCGCAGAAAATCGGGCGGGTGAAAGTGAAGTACCCCTGGTTCGACGAGCGGCTGGAAAGCGACTGGGTGCGAATCGCGGTACCTGGCGGCGGGGCGCAGCGCGGGCTTATGGCGCTGCCCGAGATCAACGATGAAATGTTAGTGGCCTTCGAGCACGGCGATATGAATCGACCCTACATCGTCGGCGGGCTGTGGAACCCCAAAGACAAGCCGCCCGCCGCTGCGGTCAACGGCGAGGGCCAAGTCACGCTGCGCACGATTCGTACGCGCGCTGGCCATACTGTCGAGTTTTTAGAAGATGGCCCAGCTGGCAAGGGCGCGATCGAGATCAAAACGGCGACCGGCTTATTTGTGAAGCTCAGCGATAACGACAAGCTGATTCGCGTCAAGTCTGGCAAGCACACAATCACGCTCGACGACCAGGGCATCGGCGCGGTCACCGTCACATCGGGCGGGACACTGGAGCTGACCGGCGCTGGCAGCAAGCTCCTATTTCGCCAGGGCGCGATGGAGTTGACCGGGCCGGGCGGCGCCAAGCTGGCCTTCACGCCAGCCGGGGCCGAGCTGACCGCGATGGGCAACAAAGTCGCGCTGGCAGCCATTGGCGCCGAAGTGAGCGGATCCGCCAAGCTAGATCTCAAAGCTGGTGCACTGGTCAATGTCCAGGGCGCGCTGGTCAAGATCAACTAGAGAAAGCGAAACTGTATGCCACCAGCAGCGCGTCTCACCGACCTACACACCTGCCCGGCCACCACCGGCCCAGTCCCACACGTCGGCGGGCCAATCGTCGGGCCGGGCGTGCCCAATGTACTAATCGGCGGGTTACCGGCCGCCGGACTCGGCGACCAGGCGGTTTGCGTCGGGCCACCCTCGGTGGTGGTGCGCGGCAGCGCCACAGTGCTGATCGGCGGGCGGCCGGCGGCCCGCCTGGGCGACCAGACCGCCCACGGCGGCGTGATCGTCAGTGGCCTGCCAACCGTGTTGATCGGAGGGTAGTATGCGCTCATATGACCTCATCGGATCGGGCTGGCGCTTTCCGATCGGTATTGGGCCGCGCGGTGGCATCGCCCTCGCGAGCGATGCCGATGAGCTTGAGCAGGCGATGCTGCTGATTCTCAGCACCCCCAAGCGCCAGCGGCTCATGCGGCCCGAGTTTGGCTGCCAGATCCATGATCTGCTCTTCGCGCCGCTCAATACCAGCACACTCACCGCCGCCGAGCACTATGTGCGCGAGGCGCTGGCCTGGTGGGAGCCGCGGGTCGAGATCATCGACGTGCTGGCCGATCCGGCAGCCAATGGCAACGGCGTGATCAAGATCGCGGTTCGCTATATCGTGAAGAGCACCCACGACGAGCGCTCGCTGGTGTACCCGTTCTATACAATTCCTGGGGAGCCGTAGATGCCACTGCCAAAGCCAAACTTGGACGACCGCACCTTCCAGCAGATTGTCGACGAGACGAAGCGCATGATCCCGCGCTATTGCCCGGAGTGGACCGATCACAATGTCAGCGACCCAGGAGTGACGCTGATCGAGCTGTTTGCGTGGATGGTCGAAGGCATGCTCTACCAGCTCAACCGGGTTCCCGAAAAGACCTACATCACGCTGCTTGAGCTGCTGGGTGTCACGCTGCGCCCGCCAGAGGCCGCCACGGCCAGGCTGATGTTCCGACTATCTGCTCCGGCCACGACTATGGTGCCGATCCCGCAGGGCTGCAAGGTCGGCAACCAGGCGCTCGACTCGGAGCCGGCGGTCGACTTCTACACCGACACCGACCTGCTGCTGTTTCCGGCGGAGTGCAAGGCCGTGCTTACCTCAAGCGACGGCGTAACGTATAGCGAGATCGTGCTATCGGAATCCGATGGTCAGCGGGTGTTCAGCAACGAGCCGCGCCCCGGCGAGTCGTTTTACCTGGTGTACGACCACAGCGGCGACAAAGACCTGAGCAACCATGTGCTTGCGCTACATATCGAATGCAAGCACGCCGAGGGCACCGGCGTCGACCCGACCGATCCGCCGCTGACCTGGGAGGCCTACTGCAAGCATGGCCAGTGGGTTCAGCTCGAAGTCGAGCGTGACACGACGCTCGCGCTGAACCAGCCCGGCGTGATCGAGCTCTACATGCCCCCCGATCTGAGGCGCCTGCGGCGGCAAAGGGGCACGAGCGAGATCTGGGAAGGCTATTGGGTGCGCTGCCGCTACAACCCCTCGCCGCTCAGCAACAAGTTCCGCTATAAAGATTCGCCCGAGCTGCTGAACATTACGTCGGCCACTGTCGGCGGCCTCGTCCAGGCCACCCACGCGACGCCGGTCGTCAACGAGATCCTGGGCTACAGCTCCGGCCAGCCGGGGCAGGTGTTCCAGGTGGCGCGCCCACCAATTCTGCCGCGCGTGACCGATCGCGAGATGCTCAACGACGAGGCGAATGACGACGAGGCGAACGATGACGAGGTGATCGAGGTTAGCGAAACGCCAGGGCAGTGGAAGGTATGGCGGGAGCGCGCCAACTTCGGCGCCTCCAAGCCCAGCGACCTGCATGTAGTGATCGACCGGGTGAGCGGCGAGGTGCGCTTTGGGCCGCGGATCCGCGAGCGTGATGGCCGAGCCCATCAGCTGGGCGCGATCCCGCCGCGCGGCAGCGCCATCCGCTTCCGCAGCTACCGATCTGGCGGCGGCGCCGCCGGCAATGTCGCCACCGGCAAGCTCACAGTGCTCAAAGACGCCATTGCCTATGTCGAGCGCGTAACCAACATCCGCCCAGCCACTGGCGGGAAGGATGCCGAGACGATCGAGGCAGCCCAGCTCGCCGCGCCTAAGCGGCTCGCCCGCACTCGTGCCGTCACCGCCGGCGACTTCGAGTTCCTGGCGAAGGAGGCCGCGCCCGACCAGATCGGCCGAGCCTACTGTGTCGAGCCCATCCTCGAAAATGGCCTCGACGAGCCGCCAACAATCATGCTGTACATTGTGGCCGCGGCGCAGGCCTCCGACCGCCGCCTGGACATCGAAAGCGACCTCACGCCCGACGCCGACCTGCTTGAGATTGTGCGCAACTACGTGCACAAGCGCCGCCTGCTGACCACCCGCGTGCATGTGCGCGCGCCGCAATTCAGGCCGCTCGATATCGCCGCCGCGCTTGAGATTCACCCGTCGATCAACCGGCTGGAGGCGCGGCGCATGGCCTTTGAGGCGCTCAACCGACTGATGAACCCGTTCACAGGCGGGCCAGACGGCACCGGCTGGCCGTTCGACCGGCCGCCCTACCAGTGGGAGGTCGAGCACGCGCTAGCGCGCATTCCCGGCGTGATCAGGGTGGTGCCAAGAACAATCAGGATGCAAACCGATAATCGGCCAGTTGACGAGGTCGCGCCCACGAAAGGCGTGCTGTTCGTGGCCGGCAACTTCAGTGAAATCGAGTTCAAGGTAAGGCAGCACTGAAAGGTTCAGCCGCCGATGCAAGACGCCGTGCTTTCATACTGGTGGGCGGGCGGGCAGCCGAAGATCGTCAATTTGCAGCCGGGCACCACCTCAATTACGCTGCTGCCAAGCGGTGAGTCGCGGCCGGGCACCAGCGCAGCCGCGCAGCCGCCTACCGGCACGCAGATCGTCTTTGGCGCGCCGGCCGGCGGCCCAGGCGCCCACGTGGCCGACGTGGCATATGTCGACGGCAAGTGCACCGTCACGCTATACATCGCGCGCGAGGCCGTGGAGATCGAGCCCGCCGAGGCCCATGGCGCGGAGCCGCATGCACTCGATACTGCCAAGCCAAGCGTCCAGGTGCTGGAGAATGGCGACACGCTGCGGATCAGCGCCTTCTCGTTTCGCTTCATCCAGACCAGCCGCTACCTCGCATACCTGCCCCCGCCGTTTCACGCCGAGCCGCGCGACTCCAGTGTGTCGCCACGATTCACCGGCCGCTTCCTCATGACCTTCGAGCGCATGCTCGATCCGCTGGCCATGCTGCTTGGGCAGATCGACGCCTACTTCAGCCCGCACACCGCGCCGGCCTCCATCCTGCCTTACATAGCATCTTGGTTCGACCTAGAAATGTTCGTGTCGCTGACGCCGGAGGAGCAGCGCGGTATGCTGCGCCATGCCTTGGAGATCAACCACTGGCGCAGCACACCATACGGGCTGATGCGGCACATTCAGGCCTGCACGGGCATCATACCCGAAATCGCCGAGTGGTACGCGGCGCCTGACGGCACGCCCACACCGCTTGCAAGCCAGCTGCCCACCTGGCTGCACCACCAGCGCGGACAAACCAGCCCGCCGCCAAACGCCCGCGCCGGCTGCTTCTCGATCCTACTGCCGGTCACGCTGGAGCAGCCGCGATCTGGTCTTCCAGCCCCGCGGCTCGTCGAAATCGTCGACGCGATCGCCCGGCTGCACCGGCCGGTCCATAGCGCCTACGAGATCTGGGCGATCGCCGGGGGCGGCGCGGTGCGGTATATTCCGAGCGTATAGGGGCCGCCGATGAGCGATACAAGTGGCAAGACCTTCACGTTGATCATCCCTTCGCCAGCCGGACCAAGCCAGCGAGTCAAACTGAAGGCGGATGGTTCGTTTGAGAACATGCAGCCCGGCCACCAGGCGAGCAGATCAAGCGGCGTGCTGCTGATTGGCAGCGCCCAGGGCAACCATATCCGGCGCGACGACGCAACAATTTCACGCTACCACGCCCAACTACAGTTCGACAACAATGCCAAGACGTGGACGATCAGCGACCTGGGCAGCTCGAACGGTACGCTGTTCGTGTTCTTGGATGAACAGCAGCGCGAACACCGCGAGCAGGTGCCCGCAAACCGCGCCGTGCGCATGAAAGAGTACGAGCGCTGGCGGATCGAGGTGGGCAATCTCAGCATCCGAGTACTCCTCAATCGCAACGAGCAGACCGCCGCAGGCCAGCCGAGTGCGGCTGAGGCGGCACCCCAGGCATCACCTGAGGAGCCACCCGCAGCTCAGGACACGCCCTACCTGGCAGTACGCTACCCCTCCGGCTGGCAGCGTAACATCACGCTCTCGAGCACGAGCTTCAGCATCGGCGCCAGCCACGACAACGACCTACCGCTCGGCAACGACCCGGCAGTTGAGCCGCATCACGCGCTGCTCGTCTACGAAGGCCGACCCGGCGCGCAGGCTACCGACGGGCCAGGCTGGTACCTGCTCAACCTCAGCCAGATCAGCGGGACATTTCTCGACGGCCAGCCGACCGTGGCTGGGAAGCGCGCCCTGCTCAAGCCCAAGCAGGTTATCACGATCGGCGGTGCGCAGATCATCTACTGGCCGGCGCGCGAACGCTGGCTTCTACAGGTGTACGAGCCCGACCGCGAGCTGCGCGAGATCGATCTTAGTGACAGCCCATACACGATCGGCAGCGCCGCTGATAACGATTATGTCGTAGATACTAACGAGCGCCAGCCTAACGATGAGATTGCGCCCTACCACGCGCAGCTCCTAGAAACTGCCCAAGGCTGGGCGCTCTACGACCTGGGCGGCCCAAGCGGCATCCGCATCAACACACTTGGTATGCGGCCGTTCGCCAAGCAGCTACTGCGAGAGAATAGCGAGTTCGAGGTCGGCTCGACCACGTTTGTTATCATTCGGCGCGGCTCGCAGATACCACTGGAACGCCGAAAGCTGAGCATCCAGCTCGACACGCTCACGTTGTACGGCGCGATTGGCGAAACGGTTACATCGACCGTCGAGGTGAAATCAGACAAGACCGACAAGGTTGAGCTGCAGGCAGAGCTACGCTCTACGGACAGCTCGGGGCCGCCGGCGCGAACCAAAAGCTGGATGAGCATGACCTCGCGCCAGCTCAGCCTCGATCCAGGCGAGCGCAGCTTTGTCGAGCTGGCGGTGCAGATCCCGCGCGACCTCGCGCTCGTCGGTCGGAGCTACACTCTGGAAGTGATCTGTCTGAAAGGCGGCGCCGTAGCCGCCAATGCTCAGGCGGCCCTAACGATTCTGCCGCGGTTGGAGCTGCAGCTCACCCCGCGCGAGCTAAGCGCCGTCGCCGGAAGCGCAACAACCGCGCAGCTGACGATCTCCAATCACACCGCTGCTCCTGAGCACATCGATCTTCTGATCAACCCGCTCGGCGATATGCCCGCGCACTGGCTACGCTTTGAAGAAGACCCCGTGCCACTCCAGGCGGGCGAGAGTCGCTCAATCGCTCTCATAGTCCAGCCCGACCTCGTGCCTGCCACTATGGCCAAGCGGTATGCCTTCGAAGTGATCGGCCGCTCCAGCACATTGGGCGAAGCTCGCGCGCCCGGCGAGCTTGTGTTGAGCGCGCCAGTCAGCGTGCGGCTTGAACCCGGCGAGCTGACGGTCGTCGCCGGGCAGGCCATCAGTACGAAAATCGACATCGCGGCATCGCTGGATGAAGACGTCGTGCTGACGGTCGAGGGCCTGCCGGAGCAGTGGGTCACGCTGTCGGAGCGCGGCGCGGTGGCGAAGCCAGGGAGCAGCAGCAAAGCTACTCTGCTGATCCAGACCGCCTGGAGCGAAGGCATGCCCACCGGCCCGCGCCCCTTTCAGATCGTCGGGACGACCGAACGCCTGGGACGGATCGTCTCGGAGGCCACGCTCATCGTGCAGGAGCCAATTCAGCTCACGTTGGCTCCGAGCGAGCTAGCGCTGGCCCCCGGCCAGTCGGCCGAGCTGCTGATTGACATCGCCGCGCATACCGACGCGCAGGTCGACCTCTCAGTGAAAGGCCTACCCAGCGAGTGGGTCAGACTCTCGACTACGCAGATCGACCTACAAGCCAAAGACCGGCAAGCCGAGCGGCTGGAGATCCACCCGCCGGCCACCGCTCGGCTGGGCGACTACGCCTTCCAGCTCATCGGCCGAGCAGCCGGTAACGGTGTGCTGGCCCGCGCTTCCGCATTGCTGCGGCTCGTAGCTACGCCGCCCGCACGGCCGCCGCTGCTAGCGCTGGATCAAACAAACGTGACCTGCGCGCCCGGCCGCCCGGCCTCGTTTAGCGCGACGATTGTCAACGGTGGACCGACTGCGGATACGGTGCGGCTCTTATTGCCAACTGCGCTCGCTAACTGGCAGATACCGCCTCTGCCGGAGGTCCGTCTGGCGGCTGGCACCAGCCACGAGGTCACGATCACGCTTGAGCCGCAGCCTAAGCTGCCGCCCGGCACCTACGTGCTGCCGGTGCGTGCCGAGTCGCAGTGGCTCGGCCAGGCCGAGCTGGCGCTTTCGGTCGTCGTGCCGCCGCGCGCGGGCGTGCGGCTGCGCACCAGCGCGCTGCGCACCATGCCGGGGCAGCCCACGACCACCGAGCTTGAGGTGCGCAGCGAGATCGCCGACGATCTTCAGTTCGCGCTGGTCGGGCCTGTCAAGAACTGGGCGAGGTTCGAGCCGGCGCTGGTGCGGCTAGCGCCCGGCCAGACCGAGATCGTGCAGCTGACGATCACGCCGCCAGTTGAGCACGCCGAGGCGCTCGGCAGCTATAACTTCCAAATACTCGCGCGCGGGCGCGTCGCTAGCCAGGAGGTCGCCGAGGCCGAGCTGACGGTCGTCGCGCCACCGCAGGTGCTGCTCGACTCTCAAATGCTAGCCGTCGCGATCGGCCAGCAGATCACCTGCGATATCACGGTCACCAGCAACGCCGATACCGACGACCTGGTACTGCTATCAGCTGAGCCCGATAAACCAGTTGGTCGGTGGGCCACCTTCTCCGAGGCTCGTCTGTCGCTGCCGCCGCGGGCGACCCGCCAGGTACAGCTAAGTATCACCATACCCCGCCGCGCGACCGACAGCGCCGGCAGCTACCCGCTGCGCCTCGTCGCGGCGGCATACCACGGTGGCCGTACGGTGGTGGGCGCGACTCTGAACGTGCTCAAGCCTAACGAGCTGCGGCTTGACTCAAGCGCGCTCACGACCGCAGCCGGGCAATCGATAGCGACCACGATCAGCGTCACCAACACCGGCGCCGAGCGCGACTACGCAACCCTCGCGCTGGAGGGGCCGCCGCGCAACTGGGCCTCGTTCACGCCCCCAACGCTGCAGCTGGAGCCGGGTGAGACAGGGCGCGCCACGCTCACCATCCAGGTGCCGCGCGAACCAGAGGGGCACGCCGCAGTCTACGACTTCGCGGTCGCCGCCACTTGGGAGCGCTCGCCGGCCCGCCCCTACCGCAACGCCACCCTAACGATCGCCGAGGCCGCCTCAACCTCCGAAGTTGAACAGCTGCGCCGAACCAGCATGCTCAGCCTACTGCTCTCGGAGCAGGCGCTGGCCACCGAGGCCGGCCAAACCGCTACCGCGACACTCGTCGTCAGAAACCTGTCGCGGATTGTCGACCGGGTGAGCTTCTCGGTGCGTGGCATCCGCGAGGATTGGGTCAGCTTCGCGCCGTCGAGCGTGGCGCTGCTGCCGAACGACACCAGCGAAATCACCATGCAGATACAGCCACCGCGTGATTGGAGCAGCAGCGCCGGGGTGCATAACTTCACGGTGCTCGGCATATCCGAACACGACCCGCACGCCGAGGCGCTCGCGCCGGCCGCGCTGCACATCAGGCCGTTCAGCGAGTTCACGCTCGACATGCAGCCGCGCCAGCAGACGCACTGGCGCCGCGGCCGCTACAATCTGCGGATCGTTAACCACGGCAACTACGGCCAGGCCTACGACATCGGCGGACACGACGAAGAGGAGCAGGTGTTGATCGACAAGCCGGCGCTGCGGCCGGTGCTGGAGCCGGGCGCTCAGCGGAGTATTCCGATCGAGGTGACAGCACGGCGCTGGCTGTGGTATGGCGTGCCGAAGATTCACAGCGTGACGTTCCAGGTCGCTCCACTTGGCAGCGCGAGCGGCGGCGAGGCGGTTGCGGTTGCGCCGCGTCAGGAGCAGGCGGCGCGCTTCATCCAGCAGCCGGTATTCTCGATCGGGGTCGTGCTGCTCTTGGGGCTGCTGCTGCTGGCCCTGCTGGCGCCGCTGATCATGGCCTACTGGAACCGCGCGCTCGCGCCGGCGCCGATCGCGCTGCTCCGGCCCACGGTGCCGCTGGTCGAGCCCTCGCCTGTGGCAACCCGGCTGGTCTTCCTGGTGCAGACCCCCATCCCAACCACTGCTCCGACCGCCGAGCCGCCGACCCCGGCGCCCCAGCTGGTGACCGTGGTGGTAACGGAGCAGGTCATATCGCAGGTGGTCGTGACAGCGCCACCGCAGCCGACAGTGGCGCTGCCCACCGCCGCGCCGCCCGAGCCGACGCCCACCAGCACGCCGGCGGCCAACGCGCTATGCGAGCGGCGCGCGCCGATTGAGCTGCGCGGATCGGGCACACCCGCGCGCGGCGTGCTGCTGTACTTTAATGGCCGGGCAGTCGCCGGCACCACGGTGGGCAGCGACGGCATCTGGTCGATGCTGCTAAGCCTGAGCGATGAGCCGCCGCGCACGGTGGTGGTGCGCGACCGACTCACCCAGGCGATCCTATTTCAGAAGACCTGCGCATAGCAGTAGGATCTTCGCTTGCGTGTTTTTTGCCTGCCCCCTTCAGCTAGGCTCAGGGCAGGCCTCGGCAGGCTCGGGAGAGCCGGCAGCTGTTCTGCACATCGCTATAGTATTACGCGAGCGATCGGAGTTGACGAGCATGCGACAGCGATATACCTTCTTGATAGGCACCGCCTCCCTACTGCTGCTGATCGCGGCGGCCCAGAGCCTGCTGGCGGTCGCGCCCGCCGCGCAAGCCCAGACCGGCGGCGGGTCAGCCTCACTGCCGACGATCGTCCTGGACATGAGCCCAGTAGCTGGCGCGATCCGCGAGCAGGGGGCGCAGATGGTTCAGGCCGCCCAGGCGCAGAGCGCCGGCCTCGCCAGGCTCGCCGACGTTCAGGCCACCAGCGTCGCCCAGCTTGTCGATGCCCAGGCCACCAATATCGCCAGGCTGGCCGACGCCCATGCCACCGATGTCACGCAGCTGGTGCAGGAGGCGCAGGCCCAGCGCACCGCGCTCGCCGAGCAGTCGGGCACCGCGCAGGCTGGGGTGCAGTATCTGGCGCAACGCCTGGCCAACTGCACCGTCACCGGCACCGGCTACGTCGAGCTGCCGGCCCAGCCCGACTCGGCCACCGCCCAGGTCGACGTCAAGTCGCTGGAGGTCACGCTCGACGAGGCCCTGAAGAGCAACGCCGCCAAGGTTGCCGAGTTCACGCAGCAGCTGCAGGGCCTCGGGCTCACCGGCGACGCCGTACGTGTCATGAACTCGCAGATCGCGCCGGTGCTAGGCGACGACCGCGCGATCACCGCCTACCGCGTGCTCACGCCGCTGCTGGTGACGGTGGCCCGGCCAGGCGGCACGCCCGGCTCGGAGGTGCTGGCGCAGGTGCTGGCGCTGGGCGGGGGCAGCTTCAAAGACGTGAGCTTCGCGACCACAGACGCTACATCGATCGAGAAAGATGCGCGCCGGCAGGCGTTTGCCAAAGCCAGGGCCCAGGCGGCCGAGTACGCCCAGATGGCGCAGGGGCAGCTGGGCGATATCATCTCGATCAGCGAGGATGTCAACAGCCGCCGCGAGCCGCTCATCCCCGGCCTCGGCAAGCCGACGATCCGCGTGATCAACGCACAGGTCAGCGTCGTGTACGCGCTCAAGGGGCCGTGCGGGCTTCCGACGGCGGTGGCGGCGCCGGTGGGAAGGTAATCAAAAATTCAGCAATATTTTCCAATAGGATATTCTTAAACTGCACCTCTGGACAGCCAGACCACTATGACATACTGACCAAGAGTCAGACTGAAAGAAGCACCCATTACCTATGGTTCGGTGAATTGGCGTTACAGTCCAATGGAGGTAATGATGCCTTCGAAAGAGCAGGAACATTATAGTAAGGCCAACAAAGAACAGTCGTTGAATCCGGCTACCGGAGATTTTGAGCCGCTTGCCGAGCAGCAAACCAACTCTGCCGCTGCCCTCCAAAAGGTCAAGCTTGATCCCAAGACGCGAACCCCGCATGATGTGCTACAACTTCAGCGCACGATTGGTAATCGGGCGGTCAGTGACCTTTTTTCTGAGGCGAAACCACGCCTGGTAATTCAGGCTAAACTCACCGAAGAACCCGCGCTCGACGGAGTGCAACAGGGAAAAACAGAAGGAGGAGAGTACGTTCCGAATGGAGGAGCGCGAGCGATTCAGCGTAAAGGGCTGGAGAAGGGCGTGCTCAATGTAGCCGGCGAGACCCATAACGAGTCGGAAGGTAGAAGGAACGAGGAGAAGCTATTTTCGCAGGAGATAACCAAAGAAGAGGGATACTGGAAGGAGGATTAGTTTAAGACAACCACAATTCTGCGTAAGAAGAGATCGAATATGGCGGAAATGGGGGACTTGCCGGAGCTAATAGGGCTACATATAGTAAACAAAGTAGAGTATGCGGCAGAAGGTGTTAAAACAGGAGCAAAGTCTTGGAAGGAGTCTGGGGATATACAGGAGAAGAATAAGTGGTATTATTATATATCACTCTCGATGAAAACGTGGCATAGGGCGGTGGCGTCATTCACTGCGGCGAAGGATGAAGAGATTAATAAGGGAATAGATTTTTTTGTAGATTCGCTAGTGTCCCTGATGAGTCTACTACAGAAAGCGAAAGAAGATGATCAGGCTAAAGAGTTATTCGCGAAGCGGAGTGCAGAGGTAGAGAACGAGGTGAAGAAAATAGCCCAATCTATTAAAACGAGGATATTAGGAGTGAAGGTGACAGGAATGACAAACGGCCAACTCGACGCAGCAGTACGGAAACAGAGGTCGATAATGATGGCAGTGACCGCAGGGTACTCGCTCGAGAAGGGAACGTGGAAGGTCGGCGATGCACACGTGACCGATATAAAGGGTGGTGGGGGCGGTGGAGGTGTACGCCAAGGTAACACAAACTACCTAACTAGAGATGAGTTCAATACAGAGCTAAGCGAGTGGAGTAAGAAGCAATCCTCCAGAGAAAAATTGGCTGAGTGGGTACAGGATAATTTTATTAACGTGCTTATGGAAGACTTCCCAGCAATACTATCGTTGCAAAAGAAGTACAAAGAATTGAAACAAGGGGATGTACGAGCAAACCAACTAGAGGTGGAATGGGGAAAGTGGCAGACAAACGTCGAAGAGATTCAGAAGAAAGTGGATGGAACGAAGACATAGGAGCATGCAAACTCGGATAGGTGAGGTCATCCAACAAATCGCTCAAGGCGACTGCCGAGTGTGCGTCATGCAATAAGCCTTCATTAGTTGGGGCAACTGGCAGCACACCGGCGATCCGATCTGCTGACGATATGGACAATCTACTACGATCACCTGAAAGCGTTACAGCCTACAAATCACGAAAAATTGCAATCCGGGTTTCGTCGTCATCTCAGCTGGTCAATCTCCCCAACATACCGCGTGAACGACTGATTGGCCTTCTGCAGCTCGCCCTGGATCGCCTCGTCGGGCAGCTCATTCACGAAGCCGCGGTATGCCTCAATCGTGTGGTCCATCGAGTCGAGCAGGCTCAGGTAGGCTGCCTCGGCGCAGCTTGGCACGGCCAGCGCATGGGCCTGCTGGCGCACTGCCAGGAGCTTATCGACCTGGCCGGCCAGCTGCTCCTGCGGCGCGCGCCCGGCGGCCTTGCGCGCGTCGACCCACGCGCTGACCACCGGGTCGAGCTGGCTGATGAAGCCTTTGACCTGGTCGCGACAGCGGCTCGCAGTGGCTGGGTCGAGCGTCGGCAGCGGCGCGGCGGTCGGCTGGGCCGGCACAGTCGCGCCGGCGGCCAGCTGGGGTGTGGTGGTTCCGGTCGGCGCGCCGGCCGCACCGGTGCCACTGCCGGTGGGGGCTGGCAGCAGCCGCGGCAGCAGCACGATCGCCAGGATCAACAGGCCAATCACAAACAGCAGAAAGATCAGCTCCTGCCGCCGGGTCAGGCGTTTCGACATTGGGGGCCTCGCAACCTGTAATACGAACTCCGTTTGATTACTTGTGTTTTCTTGTGCGGCGCCCGGCTTTGCCGGGCGCC
>CALLYN010000662.1 GCA_937858455.1 uncultured Kouleothrix sp. | reverse complement strand
GAAGCCGCCCCCGAACCCCCACCATAATCCAAGCGATCAGCCGGATTTGGTATAACTACGCCGAACGGGATCGCGAGCCGGCATGCTGTTTTCTTCCGCGCTTCTTCCGCAAGAGCTTGCGCTGCTTGGCTGCATTGTCGCTGCGGCCGGCGCGAGCGTGGCATTCCTGCGGCGGCGCGGGCGGCTAGGCATGCTGCGCCGCCTGTGGCTGCCGCTGGCTAGCTTCACGCTCTTTGGGCTAGCCGACGCGCTGGTGACGCTGCACGGCACCTGGCAGGCGCCCTGGCGTGAGGCCAACCCGGCGATGCGTGCGCTGCTGCTGCGGGCCGGCTGGCTAGGGCAGTGCCTGGGCAGCGCGCTGTGGGTGCTGGCCTGGGCGCTGGTGCTTAGCTGGCTCGAAGCCTGGCGCGAACGGCGGCCTGCGCGCGCGGCGCAGCTGGGCTGGCTTCAGCTGTGGCTGGCCTACGCGCTGGCGCTGGGCCACCTGAACGGCTTTGTGTCATGGGCCGCGCCGCGCGGCGCGATTGGCGGCGCGTTCAGCGCATTCTACCGCGCCTGGTCGGGCGCGGCCGGCTGGCTCGAGCCGATCTCGCCCTTCGGCTACCCGCTCTACTCCGGGCTGTGCTTCGGCGGCGTCGCCGCGCTGGCGCATGTGCTGGCGGCGCGCCTGGCTGCGGCGGCCCGGCGCTAGCGTATACCAGCCTGGTTTGCTCGCTTTCGTTTTTTTTGGCGAAGCCGCCCCGAACCCTCTACAAGCAGCACGTGCTCAGCCGGATGGGCATTACACCGTGCGCTCGATCAGAGGCGGATCGGGTGGATCGGCGGCGGGCGCTGCCTGCGCCGCGAAATGCTGCTGGATCAGCTCGTGCGCAAACCCGTAGCCGCCGCCGGCGCGCAGCAGCAGATTGCAGGCCACGGCCTCGTCGAGCATATGAATAGCGCGCAGCGGCAGCGCGCCGGCGGCGCGCAAGATCAGCCGCAGCAGCGCGTGCTGCACGCAGGCGAAACCGCCGTTCAGCAGCGCCGCGCCTACCCCGAACGATAGCGCCCAGATCGACCAGGAGATGCTGTTCCATAGCACGATCCATGGCACCAGAGCGGGCCTGCCCTGCGCGAAGAAGTACATTTCGGCAATGCTGGCGGCCATCACGGCCGTCAGGCCAACCGCCAGCCAGGTGAGCAGGCCCGAGCGCGTGGCGGCTGCGGCCGAAAGCCGGATGCCCTGGTTTGGCTCCATGCGATCAGCCAGCTGGCCGCGCTTGACCCCGATCAGGAAGCCGCACAGCAGCCCGGCCACCAGGCCGTTCGCCAGGCCCAGCGCCATGCCATACATCAACCCAGCCAACACCCCTTCCGAGGCGCCAACCGTCAGTCCGTAGATTGCGCCCAGCAGCACGCACACGACGACGCCGCGCTTGACCCAGCGGCCCGGCCAGGCCCAGCTAAACGTTTCGACAAGAAGCACCTGGTTGGGCCGAACCGCGCGCCAGAAAACAAAGCCAGCGCCAAGCCCAGCGGCAAGCGCCACCAGCAGGCCCAGCCCGACATTTGCCAGCAGCCGCAGCGATCCATCGCCCGGCACGGCCTGCCCATTCCATAGGCCAGCGACCACGCCGTCGATCGCGCCAACCGTGCAGCCGATCGACACAGCACTGCAGAAGTGCTGGGAATCGGCCGCAACGCGCCGCCGCTCAACTGCCAGCCAGCTGGCGAGCCACACCGCCAGCGCCATGGCTACGCCGAGCAGCGCCGTCGCGCCCAGCGCCGTGGCCAGAAACGCGCGCAGGCCAGCGAGCGTGCCCGGTGGTGCGACCCCCACCGCCAGCCGCGCCAGCGGCGTCGCCAGCGTGGCGTGGTTCAGGCCGCCGGTGAGGCTCCAGATCACGCCCGACGTCGCGCCGACGATCAGGCCGAACGCGAGCTTTTCGGCGGCGGCGTAGGCCGCTTGCTGGCGCGCGGTCGCCAGCCACGGCGGGGCAAGGTGGTCGAGCAAGAACAGCGCTTCGTGCTGCTGTTGCATGCGCGCGGCCAGCCAGCCAAGCCAGCGCGCGAGATCGCCGCTGCGGTAGTGCGTAGGCCGGCGCTGGCGCGCGTGGGCTTCGAGCTGGCACTGCACGTAGGCGGCGCTCAGGTAGCGCTGGCGCTCGAGCGGGCCGAGCGCACGCAGCTCGGCCAGGCTGATGCGCTCGTATGCTTCTTCGAGAAAGCTGAGCATGAGCGGCGTCGCGGCGAGCTGCTGAAGCGCCGGGTCGGCGGCAATCGCCGCGCGCACATCTGCCAGCCTGGATGGGCCGGCCGCAAGCGCGCCGTCGATCTGCGCGGGCGTAAGCGGCTGAACCTCGACGGCCTCGGCCAGCGTGAGCCGCGCGCCGAGCTGCTGGTACTGCGCCGCGCGGCAGCAGACGGCCAGGCGGATCAGGCCGTACTGCTGGCGGAACTGGTCGATCGCCGCCACGCAGGCGGCGCGCTCGTCGGCGCGTACCTCGTCGAGGCCATCGAGCAGCGGCAGCACCAGGCGCGCCGCAATCCACGCTCGCCCGGTCGCCAGCGGCACGCCATACACATCCGCGAGCTGCTCGGCGCACCACTCGGCCAGCGGCAGCGGCCGCGCCCACGACGACAGCCTGAACAGCACCGGGATGGGCTGGCGCGCATCGGCCTGGGCGCGCGCCAGCAGCGCGCGCGCCAGCAGCAGCAGCAGGGTGGTTTTGCCCGCGCCCGGCGCGCCGAGGATCAGCAGCTCGCCGCTGGCCTGGTCGAAGATTTCGGCGATCTGCGCGCTACGGGCGGGCGCTCGCTCGTGCGCAGGCGCGCTCGAGGGCGCCGCCACGGCGCCTGGCCGGTAGGCCAGCGCGAGGTCGATCAGCCGGCCGGCGTTCTCGC
Organism: uncultured Kouleothrix sp.; assembly: GCA_937858455.1. Taxonomy (GTDB): domain Bacteria; phylum Chloroflexota; class Chloroflexia; order Chloroflexales; family Roseiflexaceae; genus Kouleothrix. Next base: position 1,067 of record CALLYN010000662.1, on the reverse strand, counting down.
GCCCGCTGAGCTGGCCGATCTTCCAGGTGGCGGCTACCCGCTCGAGCATCAGTGCGCGGTCGGTGTTGCGCGGGGCCGCGCCGGCTGTGGCCGCTCTGGCAGCAGGCGCTGGCCGGGGTGGCGGCGCGGCACGCTTGCGCTGCCGGGCGATCTGCGCGAACAGCTCGGCCGCCTCGTCGCCGGGGGTAGCGTCAAGATCGGCCAGCGCGCTGCGGCACAGCTCGTACTGCAGCGCTGCATCGCGCAGCCGCGCCTGCCGCAGGAAAAGCCGCATCAGGCAGCAGTGCGCGGCCTCGTCGGCCGGATCGAGCGCCAGCACGTGGCGGGCGAAACGCTCGGCCTCGGCGTCGGCGCCGCGCGCTTCGGCGGCGGTCGCGGCGCGCAGAAACACCTGGCATGCCCGGATCTGCAGCCTGTTGCGCCGGGGCAGCACGGCTTCGCGCAAACCCTCAAGCTCGGGCAGGTGGTCGATCTCGGGCAGCAGCGCGCCGCCGTACAGGTCGGCGGCGCTGGCGAGCTTGCGGGCGCACTCGGCGCACAGCCGATCGTCGGGGTCGGCGTGCGCTTGCACCGCGTCGAGCAGCGCATCGAACTCGGCCACGTCGAGCCAGATATCGCCGTTCGCCTCGATCGCCAGCCAATCGTCGGGCAGCGAGCGGATCGGCTGGGAGCCCAGCGCTTTCTGAATACGCGTAAGCTCGACGCGCAAGCTCTTGCGCGGGTCTTTGGCGCCGGGCCACAGCAGGTCGGCAATTGCGGCGCGGTGCTGCGGCTGGCCGGCGTTGAGCGCCAGGTACGCCAGCAGCGCGCGGCCTTTCGCGCCCAGCGCCACGGCGCGGCCGTCTACGGTTATGCGAGTCGTGCCGAGCAGCGCAATCGCCAGGCGGGCCATAATCGCTCTGCTTTCGCCTTGGGGAGCGGGTGGTGCCGCATTATACCGCATCTCGAGCCGGCAATAGCACGGCTGATACCAACTCCGTTTGATTACTTGTGTTTTCTTGTGCGGCGCCCCGCAAAGCCGGGCGCCGCACAAGAAAAAGAAATTTCGGGGGCGGCGAAGCCGCCCC
>CALLYN010000661.1 GCA_937858455.1 uncultured Kouleothrix sp. | reverse complement strand
AATAATCAGAGCGAAGCCTGAAATAAGGCCTGAGAGTTCAATACGGCTTTTATTCCTGAAGGCTTTGATGAGATTCATAAGAGCGGATCCTTAGTTCTTTTCCATATTTTTCGGTTACCCGATTTTCTGCCATTGGATTCGTTTTTGAGCTTGAGCGGCTGCAAACGCGGTGTGCCGCTGGTTTGCAACCGCTCCAACACGAGCTTGCGCCGCCACCAGCGCCAGAGGAACCAGGCGGCGTACAACAGCAACGGAATCAGGCTGGGCCAAAGCTGGCCTGGGCTTTTCGGTGGCTCAATGATTGGCGTAGGTGTCGGGATGGGGCTGCCTGCCGGTGTGACGGTGGCCGGCTGCGCCGTGGGTGCGCTGGCGCCGCCTGGCTCGGCCACGCCACAGGCCGCCAACGCAAGCGCCGCGAGCAGCACGATCGCGATTTTACGCATCAGAAACTCCCTGTTACAATAGGCCCTCGGGCCGGATGTGCAGCGAAATGGTACGTGCATCGTATATAGCACCTTGGTCGGCTGTGCTTCACACAGGGGCGCGCTATACCGCGCCCGCACGCAATCTGCGGAATTGAACCTTTGTTATACTCACGTGAGCAGCGCCCTGCATGGAGACGGCGCCAGCCGCGCGGAGGTTCCCACACAAGCATATGCTAGCGTTTGCGATAGACCTGGCGCGCCAGGCTGGCCAGCTGCTGCTCGATGGCCTAAGCCGTCAGCGCCAGATCGACCTGAAAAGCCCCTACGAGCTGGTGACCGACATGGATCGCGCCAGCGAAGAGCTGATCGTCGCGGCGATCCGCGCGCGCTTCCCCGACCACGCGATTCTGGCCGAAGAGAGTGGCGGCGCGTTTGGCGATGGCCGGCCCACCTGGCTGATCGACCCGATCGACGGCACCAACAACTACGCCCATGGCTTCCCGTTTTTCTCGGTGTCGCTGGCGCTGTGGGACGCCGGGCGGCCGCAGGTCGGCGTGGTGTTCGATCCAACCCGCGACGAGCTGTTCACCGCGCAGGCCGGCGCGGGTGCCTTCTGCAACGCCCAGCCGCTGCGTGTGTCGCGCATCGGCACGCTCGCGAGCGCGCTGCTCTCGACTGGCTTCCCCTATGATTTTGGCTCGCGCGACGACAACAACCTGCGCGAGTTCAGCCGCGTGCAGGCGCGCTGCCAGGGCGTGCGCCGCTGCGGCTCGGCCGCGCTCGACATTGCCTACGTGGCCATGGGACGGCTCGAAGCGCACTGGGAGATTGGCCTGAAACCCTGGGATACCGGCGCGGCCGCGCTGCTGCTGCTCGAGGCCGGCGGCCGGATCACCGATAGCGCGGCCGCGCCCTGGCACCCCTGGAGCCCGCGCGCCGTGGCGTCGAATGGCCTGATCCACGACGAGCTGCTCGAAGTTCTTGGCTGGCGCTAGCGCAGGTGAGCCATGGCCTACTACCTTGAAGATCAGATCGACGGCCTGGTGCTCGGCGAGCGCCGCCCAACGATCAACGAATATTTCCTCTCGTCGTACAGCATGGCGATCTACGACGGCTGCGAGTTTGGCTGCCCATACTGCGACGGCTGGGCCTACCGCATGCGCCCGTTCAACGAGACGGTGCGCATCGCCACCGACCTGCCGCTGTTGGCCGACCAGGAGCTCGACGCGCTCGATCGCGGCGACCTTGTCGGCATCACCGCGCTGACCGACCCGTACCAGCCGGCCGAGGCGACCTACCGCCTGACGCGCCAGTTCCTGCAGCGCCTGGCCGAGCGCGGGCAGCCGTGCCTGATTCTTACCAAAAGCCATACCGTGCTTGAAGATCTGGTGGTGCTCGAGCAGATCAACCGCCAGAGCCTGGCGATCGTTATGTTCACGCTGCTGACGATCGACCCGTACCTGTCGGGCAAGCTCGAAGACAAAGCCTCGGCTCCGGCGCTGCGCCTCGACGCCATCAGCGAGCTGAAGCGCGCCGGCATCCCTGTGGGCGTGGCCTACCTGCCGGTGATCCCGTATGTCACCGACACCGACTACATGCTCAGCACCACGCTGCACGCGGTCGTCGAGGCCGGCGCCGATTTTGTGGTGTGGGACTACCTGAATATTCCCAGCGAGCGCCACCGCGCGCGCATCAACGACATGATCGCGCGCATCGGCACCTACCCGCCGAGCTACTACCGCGATCTGTATGGCACCCAGCCGCTGCCCGACGCCACCTACCGTGCCGAGCGCGACCGCGAGCTGCTGGCGCGCTGCGATAGCCTGAACCTGCCGGTGCGCGCGCCCTACGCGCTCTACAGCGGCAAGCTCAAGCCGCAGAACGAGGCTGCGCTGCTGCTGAAGCATACCGCCTTCCGCGATGCCGTGCAGGGCCGCGTGCATATGGCCCGCCTGAACCGCGACCTCGCCACGCTGGTGTATCGTGGCACCGCGAGCGAGGCCCAGCTGCGCGAGAGCCCGCTGTACCTGACGCTCAAGGAGATCTTGGGCCGAATATAGCTCATTATTGTTAGGAGTTACGCACTTGCGTGCTTCGGCTTCCTCACGGTACGAGATTGAGCCTGCGGCAGCATGGTACCTGTTCATCTTCTGTGTGCGTTTTTCCGCGCGGAGCGCGGAAAAACGCACACGTCCAAAAGGAAA
>CALLYN010000660.1 GCA_937858455.1 uncultured Kouleothrix sp. | reverse complement strand
TGAGCGCCGTGTAGCGCTCCGCGTCCTTGTACTGGCCCTTCTGCATCGCGGCGGCGCCAATGGCAGCGCAGGGCCGCGGCTCGCCTTCACCAACCAGTATTGCGAGCCCTGGGCCCGGACGCAGGAGAATTTCTATCTCGCCGTGCCCAGGACCCGCGTTCGCGCCATGTCGCCCGAGCTGAAGACCATGCTGGGCTACGGCATCATGGCGCCTTTCATGGGCCAGGTGACGGCATCGCATCCCCTGAAGACCTTGGAAGAGGGGTGGACGGCGCCCGTGACGCGCTGCCAGCCGGCCACTTGCTCCTCGGAATAGATGCCCGGCTCGGTCCAAAAGGACGAGTTGCCAGCCATGGCCATGGTCGCTTCCGCAATCAGCAGGCCGCCGCTGGCCCATGCCGGCTGCTGCCCGCCCGCCGGCGCGGCTGCTTCCACCGGCAGCGCCAGCGGCCGGCGCGCATACACATTGAACAAAGGCGTATCCGCCATCATGCCCTGCTGCTCGACCGCCACGTCGTAGCCGGCCTGCTCGAGCTGCGCGCGGATCTGCGCGACGCGGCCGTCGATGTCGTGCACCTCGATCACCAGCTGGCCGATCTTCGGCCAGTCGTGCGCGGCGATGCCCGCCAGCACGTCCTGCTCGCTCTTCTGCGCGTCGACCTTCAGCAGGTCGATGCGCTCGAGCCGGTGCTGGGCGATCATCTCCGACACGGTCGTCAGCCGGCAGTCGAAACGCTCGCTGCCGAGGCGCTCGGCGATCACTGCGTCGAGCAGGCCTGGCTGGCGCGCGACCTCGGGCTGCTGCGCCAGCACCAGCGCGCGGATCACCGCGCGGTCCTCGTCGGGGTCGACATAGCGGCCCGACATGGTCGAGGCGTGCGGGTAGTAGGTAAACACGGTATCGCGCGGCGCGTCGGCCAGGCCGTAGGGCAGCGCCACAATCGTGGAGCCGTACAGCTGGGCGTTGGCGCGCAGCACCTCGAACACCGGCGGGATCGGCTCAAAGGCGTAGATCGTGGCGCCGGGGCTCTGCTGGGCGGCGAACAGCGCGAACATGCCGATATTCGCGCCGACGTCGAGCACGCACGCGCGGGGGCCGAGCGCGATGCCGTGGCGCATATACGCCTGCCGCACGAAGATCTCGTCGTACAGAAAATCGGTCTCGTTCTTATTCAGGTGCGCCACGGTCATGCCATTCGGCAGCTCGTAGCACGCGCCCCTGTCGAGCTGGCCGGCGGCTTGCAGGTGCAGCAGCTGGCGCACGGTGTAGGCCGCGCGCTCGTCGGGCACGGCGTAGGCCACCAGCCGAGCCTGCTCGGCCTGGTCGGCGCGCAGCAGCACGGCGGCGTCGCGCACGGCCGGATGCTGGCGGATGGCGGCCTCGATCTCGCCCAGCTCGACGCGAAAGCCGCGCACTTTCACCTGGCCATCGATCCGGCCAAGGTACTCGATGCTGCCGTCGGCGCGAAAGCGCGCCTGGTCGCCGGTGCGGTACATGCGCGCGCCCGGCGCGGGGCCGAACGGGTCGGGCACAAAGCGCTCGGCCGTCAGGTCGGGCCGGCCCAGGTAGCCGC
>CALLYN010000659.1 GCA_937858455.1 uncultured Kouleothrix sp. | reverse complement strand
CGCGGCAGCCCGAGCGGCCGGCCGGCGGCGACGCGCTCGGCCACCGAGTGGCGCGCGCGCAAGAGGTTACGCGCGGCTTGGCGGTAGGCGCGAATGCGGTAGGGGTTGCCGTTCTGTGTGGAGAGGATCGTGGAAATGTTGAACAGAATCGCGGCGATCTCGCGGTTGGTCATAGCTCCACCTCATCATACTACTCGTGTTCATCGTACAGTGCACTGGTGTAGAACTTATGTGCTAATTATACCATTGCGCGCCGGCGCTGTCAACGCCGGAATGCGGCCCCGGCCGCTTCAGACAGCCGCCAAACCACCCTTGCAATGCTGTATACAAATTGTTACGCTTATGCAATCTTGTTGTGACATTAGTGTTACCTAAAGGGCTTTACAGGAGCTACTCGATAGATTACTATTATCAATAGTACATTGTACATATGAAATAGATCCACGCCCTGGCCGAAGCGCAGCAGCCACGCTAGCGCTACCGCGACGGGCGCGCTCCGCGCTCGGGCGCAGCGCAGGCTCGCTGCCACCAAACAGCATTGCCAAGCCGCACCACTCCTTCTACCACGACGTCGCCTAACCGAGGAGGTGCTATGAATACTACCATTCTAGTCGTCGACGACTCGTCCGATATACGTACGGTTGTCAGGTACTCCTTAACCGATCGGGGCTTTCAGGTCATCGAAGCCTCGGACGGCCCCCAGGCCATTCAGCTCGCCCGCCAGCACCGGCCCGCGCTGATCCTGCTCGACCTGTGCATCCCCGGCATCGACGGCTGGGAAGTCGCCTCGCGCCTGCGCTCAGATCCGGCGCTGGAAGACATCCCGATCGTCGCCATGACCGCCTACGACGTAAGCTCGGCCATCCGCGCCGCGCAAACCGCCGGCTGCCAGAAGGTGGTAGCCAAACCATTCGACCTTGTAGAGATGGCGCATACGGTTGCCCGGTTGGTTTCGCCCGCTGAACTGCCACGACCCCATTATGCATGACGATGTCGAATCAATCACTGCACTCCAACGCTGCCTGGCAGTCTACCGGCGAACGCTCGAATTTCTCGAAATCCAGCGTGCCCAGTTTGGCGCGTTCACGCCGCCATACATCTGGCACCAGTTCGACGAAACACGCAGCGAGATAGCCCGTGTCAAGCGCGAGCTGCGCGCGCAGGGCGTCGAGGTCGACGACCAGCCCGCCGACGCCGAGCCGCCCGCCGCAGCACCGCCCGCTGCCCAGGCGAGCCACGACGACGGCGCGCTGCTGCACACCTACCAGCGCATGCTCAGCGACCAGGTGCACTACGTGCCGCTGGCGGGCATGAGCGACTGGGGCGACCTGCACCCGCAGCTCGCCGCGCTTTATGTCGAGCGCGCGCTCACGCCGCTCGACAGCCGCTCGCCCGCCAGCTACACCGCCGGCACCGCCGTGGCGCTCGCCGAGCTGGCGCGTGCCCCCGGCGCGCGCATGCTGGTAGAGGGCGAGTTCGGCAGCGGCAAGACCACCTGCCTCCATGCGCTCACCCTGAGCTGCCTGGCGCAGGCCAGCGCCGGCGCGGCCGCCTGGCCGGGCGCAGCACCGCTGCCGATCTTGCTCGCGGGGCACGACATCGCGCAGGCGCTCACGCGCGGCAACGCCGCGCCGAACGATCGCTCGATGCCCTCGCTGAGCGCCTTCTGGGAAGCGATCGAGTCGTGGCTGCAGTTCAGCAATCTCAAAGATCTGGTTCCGGCCATCCAGCAGCGCCTCGATCGCGGCGAGTGCCTGGTGCTGATCGACGACATGGACGACCTGCCATCGACCGCGAGCATGTCGGCGTTCATGATCGCGCTCGGGCGCTTTGTAGCGCGCTACCCCGACAACCGGTATGTTGTAACCTGCCGGGGCTTCCAGCCGAGCGTGATGGCCCCCCTGGCCAGCTTCGCGCGCTACACGCTGGCCACCCCCGACGCCGATCAGGCGCTGGCGCTGATCCGCAGCTGGTATGGCTGCGTCGCCGACCGCGCCGGGCTGCTGGCCTCCGAGGCGGTCGAGCGCCGCGCCAGCCAGCTGCACCAGGTGCTCCAGGGCGATGCACGGCTGCATTCGCTCGCGCGCACGCCGCTGACGCTGGCGCTGTGCGTGCTGGCGCACGCGCAGGGGCACGCGCTGCCGGCTGCCCGCAGCACGGTGCTGCTGCGCCACGCCGACATGCTGATCAACGGCCGCGAGTTCGGTGGGCACGACCATGCGCGCCAGCTTGGGCAGCGGCTGGGCTTGGGGCAGCTCTATAGCGCCGAGCAGCGGCGCGAGCTCGCCGAATCGCTGGCGCTCGCCCTGCAGACGCGCCTCGGCTCGGCCGGCAGCGCCACACCGGAGCTCAGCGCCGCCGAGGCCGCCGAGCTGATCGGCAACGCCACGGCACGCCACCAGATCGCCGAGGAGCTGCTGGCGTGGTGCTGCGCGCACCACCTGCTGCAGCGCACACCGCGCGGCGGCTACTGCATGCCCGAGGCGCCGGTTCGCGAATACCTGGCCGGCCGCGCGCTCGCCGGCATGGCCGATTTCCCCACTCGCGCCTACGAGCTGCGCTGCGATGCGCACTGGCACGAGCCAATTGTGCACGCCGTCGGCGAGCTAGGGAAGCGCGGCGCGCCGCATATCGCGCGGCTGTTCGTGCGGCTGCTGCTGCACCACCGCGCCGCCGCGCCAGCGCCGTGCACCACCGATACGCAGCTCGCGGCCGAGTGCCTGATCGAGCTAGGCGAGCGCTCGTGGTCGGATCGCGCGCTGCGCGACGAGGTGCGCGAGCAGCTGATGGCCTGCGTCGGCCAGCCCGCGCTGGCGCTGCCCGACCGGATTCGCGCCGGGCTGCTGCTCGGCAGCCTGGGCGACCCGCGCTTCGCCGGGTTGCTGCCGCCGCTGGCGCGTGTTCCGGCTGGCGCATTCGCGCTTGGCACATCCGAGGGGTACGACGACGAGGGGCCGGCGCAGTACGCGGATCTGGCCGAGTTCGCGATCGGCATATTCCTGGTGACCAACCAGGAGTACGCGCGCTTTCTGGCCGAGCGCCCGCGCCACCCGCAGCCACACTACTGGCACGACCCGCGCGTCAACAACCCATCCTGCCCGGTCGTCGGCGTCACCTGGCACGATGCCAACGCCTACTGCGAGTGGCTCACCGCGCGCCTGCGCGCCGCCAACCTGATCGGCGAAAGCCAGCTGGTGCGGCTGCCAACCGAGCTGGAGTGGGAGAAGGCCGCCAGCTGGGACGCCGGGCGGCAGGCGAAGCGCCGGTTCCCGTGGGGCGATGGATGGTCGAGCGAGCAGGCTAACACCGCCGAGGCGCGCGGCTTCTGGATGACCTCGCCGGTAGGCTGCTACCCTGGCGGCACCAGCCCGTATGGTCTTCACGACTGCGTAGGCAATGTGTGGGAGTGGACCGGCAGCCCCTACGCCAGCTACCCCGGCGCGGCGCGGCCGTTTTGCGAGGCCGAAGTGTACACGCTGCGCGGCTCGTCGTGCGCAACCAACCCGACACACGCGCGCTGCACGTACCGCAGCCGCCTGCCGCCGAGCTACTGGCGCAATCACCTGGGCTTTCGGGTGGTCGTGGCGCAGCAGCCGTGATACCCAGAAGAGAAGCTGGCTGAAAAGGGGAAGTGCGATCGGCTATGCCCCTCGCGCCCCATTTGCTAGCCCACGCGACTCCCGGCCGGCAGGCGCGCGGGCTCGCCGGCACGCAGCAGCGGCGGGCTGGCCTGCTCAACCGCCGGCAGTTCGATCGTGAATGTCGTGCCCACGCCCAGCGCTGACTCCACGCTCACGCTGCCGCCGTGCGCCTCGACAATCGCTTTGGCGATCGCCAGGCCCAGGCCCGATGCGTTCGTATCGGTGCGCTGGCGCGCCTTATCGGCGCGGTAGAAGCGGTCGAACACAAACGGCAGATCCTCGGGCGCGATGCCACTGCCCGTGTCGCGCACGCGCAGGTGCACGCGCGCCCCGGCGCCCTCGGCCGCCAGCGCGATCGTGCCGCTGCTGGTGTAGCGCAGCGCGTTCGACACCAGGTTATTCAGCACCTGCGTCATCCGGTCGGTGTCCACCGCGATCGACGGCAGGTCGTCTTCGGCCTCGACGCGCATCTCGATGCCCTGCTGCTCGGCCTGCACGAAATAGGCCAGCCCGGTGCGCTCGATCAGCGCGCGCGGATCCACTGCGCGGCGGTTGAGCGAAAGCTCCCCGGCGTCGGCCAGCGAGAGCACCCGCAGGTCGTCGACCAGGCGCTGCAGATGCTCGACCTCGCCGTGCATCACCGCAAACAGTGCCGGCGAGCCAGCCAGCCGCTGATCTTTCAAGCCCTCGGTATAACCGCGCAGAATACTCAGCGGCGTGCGCAGATCGTGCGCAAGGTCGGCGGTCATCTGCTTGCGCAGCTGGCTGGCGCGCGCCAGGTCGCTGCTCATCTTGTTGAACGAGCCGGCCAGCTCGCCGATCTCGTCGCGCGAGCGCACCTGCACGCGCTGGTCGAAGGTACCGCCGGCCATCACGTGCGTCGCCGCGATCAGCTCGCGCAGCGGCCGTGTGAGCGTGCGCGCCAGCACGCCGCCGATCAGCATGGCGATCAGCGCCGCGATAATCGCGCTCAGCCCGGCCGCGATCGTGACGCGCGAGAGGAAATCTTGCTCGGGCGGCTGCGCGCCGGGCTGCGCCCGCGCTGCGGGCGCGCTCACAACCATATAGCCGACGGTCGCGCCATTGACGTTGATTGCCACGGCGTTTTCGAGCGCGGCGCGCGGCACCGCCGAGCCGCTCGGGTGGCCCGCGTCGGGCAGCACCACCTGGCCGCGCGCGTCGGCCAGCGCGACGCTACGGCTGTAGAATGTCAGCGTCTGGTCGGCCGCGAGCATATCGTGCACGCCATCCCAGCTGCCGTGGCCGGCGTAGTAGGTCGTCAGCGCGTCGCGCAGCACGCCCTGGTCGCGCCCCGACAGAAAGCGGTCGAACTCGGAGCGCGTGCGCACGCCCACCAGCACGGCCACGAGCGCCGCGCCGATCACGCCCACAAGCGCGAACGCGAGGATTAATTTTGCGGTAAGCGAGCGCATATGCCGATCCTCATCGATCAGTTGGCGCCTTGGCGGGCGCAAAGCGATAGCCCATGCCATAGACTGTCTCAATATATTTCGGGTGCCTGGGGTCGGGCTCGATCTTGGTGCGCAGGTTGCGGATGTGCACGTCGATCGTGCGCTCGTAGCCATCGTAGGCGTTCCCCGACATGCGGTCGAGCAGGTCGAGCCGCGAGAATACCTGGCCCTGCGCGGCCATCAGCGTCGCCAGAATCTCGAACTCCGAAGGCGTCAGATCGATAAACTGGTCGGCGACTTTCACCGTGCAGCCGGCCCGGTCGAGCACAATATCGAATGCGCGCAGCAGATCGGGCTCGGCAGTGCCGCGCTGGGTGCGCCGCAGCACCGCGCGCACGCGCGCGATCAGCTCGCGCACATTGAACGGCTTGGTGACGTAGTCGTCGGCGCCCAGCTCGAGGCCCACAATCTTATCCGAGTCGTCGACTTTCGCCGTCAGCATGATCACCGGGGTGCTGGCCTCTTTGCCAAAGGCGCGCATGAACTCGAAGCCGCCCATCTCGGGCATCATCACGTCGAGTATCACAAGGTCGGGCTTTTCGACGCGCGCGACATACAGCGCCTCGCGGCCGTGCCCGGCCTCGACCACGCGGTAGCCCTCTTGCTCGAGGTAGACGCGAATGAGATCGCGCAGCTTGGACTCGTCGTCGACAACCAGAATTGTTTGGGCCATAAGCGGTACCGTTCCTTGGGGGCTGCCGGTAGCGGCGCGCGGCGCGGGCGGTCACCGGCAACACAGCACGACGTGCAACACGCGCTATTATCGAACCAACGCAGCCCAAGCGCAAACCAAGCCGCTCAGGCCGCAGCCGGGCGGCGCCGCGACTTCAGGCGCGAGGCCAGGCTGGTAAGGCCAACGATCACCCCTACCACCACCAGGTTCTTCAGCACCTCGATCGCGCCAAACAGGCTGGCGCCCTGATCGCCGCCGTGCTCCATGCCGCCACCCGGCATGCCCGAGGCCGCCGCGCTGCCGCTGCCGGCCAGCGCCCACACAACCCCGGCCACAGCCAGCGCCGCCGCCAGAATAATCAGCGTTCGCCCAATGATGCGCATATATGTCTCCCTGCTATCGTGAAGCGCGGCATCTCGCGGCGCCGCGCCCTGGCCTTGCTCACAGCCATGATGATAGCAAGAAGATTTTCAGACTTTGTTAAGAAGCGATGTGGGAAGTATGTGGTTTGGCGCGGCGGGTGGCGAGCGGCTGAGGCGGGGCAGGCGGGAAGCCGCGCCGGAACGCGGCGGCTGGAGCCGGCGGAAGCGACTCAAATAGACGCGAACGGCGACAGTTGCTTGGCGTCAATTCGCGTCTATTCGCGTGCGGGCTGCGGCGCGCTAGTACAGCACGCTCTCGACCACGCGCATCAGGCGGCGGTGCTCGATCGCGATGCAGCGGTTCATCACCATGCCCAGGCCGGCCTGCTTCGCGCGCAGTGCGGCCGCCTGGTTCACGATCCCAAGCTGCGTCCAGACGACATCGGCGCCGATCGCGATCGCGTCTTCGACGATCGCCGGCACATACTCGGGGCGCCGGAAAATATCGACAATATCGACATGCTCGGTGATATCGCGCAGGCTGGCGTAGGGCCGCTCGCCCAGCACGCGCTCGCTCAGGTTCGGGTTCACCGGCAGCACGCGATAGCCATTGCGCTGCAGAAAGCGCGCCACAGCATACGAATCGCGCTCGGGGTGCTGGCTCAGGCCAACGACTGCGATCGTGCGGGTGTGGTGCAGCAGATCTCTGATCTCGTGGTCCGACAACATGGCAGGTTCCTCTCTGGCCGCCGCACGACATTCACGGTCGGCGCGCGATATACGAAGCCCGTATAAGCACAAACACGGCGCGGCCCTATTTCGGCCACGCCGCCGTATTGCTGCCAGAAGCAGAAGTCGAACCGCCGCACCGCCATTGTGCCTGCGGATATCCTACTCCTATCCTCACCGAAACGCAAGCCTTTGTGTCAAAAGATTTATCATAGGCGCGGCATCGCAGGAATGCGCGGGGTATTCCGTGGTATCATAGCGCCCACCGCAGCCAATTAGTACAGCTCAGGGGCAGCACTGGAAACCGCTGAAGGAGGAAGAAAGGAAGGAGCGCGCTTGAAGTACTTGCGCTATCTGCTGGCGTTCGTGCCGCTCGCGGCGGCGGCCGAATTTCTACACTGGAGTCCCATCCTCGTGTTTGTGTTCTCGTGCGTGGCGCTGGTGCCGCTGGCCGGCCTGCTTGGCGAAGCCACCGAAGAGCTGGCGATCCACACCGGCCCGCAGATCGGCGGCCTGCTGAACGCGACGCTGGGCAACGCGGCCGAGCTGATCATCACGATTGTGGCGCTGAGCCAGGGCCAGTTCGACTTGGTGAAGGCGTCGATCACCGGCTCGATCCTGGGCAACCTGCTGCTGATCCTCGGCGCCAGCCTGCTGCTGGGCGGCTGGCGGCACGGCACGCAGAAGTTCGACCGCACGCTCACCGGCGTGTCGGCCACGATGATGACGCTGGCAGTCATCGGCCTGATCATCCCGACGCTGTTCGAGCTGCTGCACGAGCTACAAAGCGGGCGGCTCGACGTGTTCAACACCAATGTGAACGACCCGGCGCTCAACCAGCTGAGCCTGTGGGTCGCCGGCATTCTGATCGTGCTGTACCTGCTGAGCCTGCTGTTTACGTTCCGAACGCCGGAGCGCGAGGAGCATTCCGGCACCGACGACCACTCCGAGGAAGAGCAGGCCCACACTGCCCGGTGGAGCGTGCCGATGTCGGTGGGAGTGCTGGCGATCAGCACGGTGGCGATCGTATTCCTGAGCGAATTTCTGGTGGGCGCAGTCGAGCCGGTGGTCGAGAGCCTGGGCATCAGCAAGCTCTTCCTGGGCGTGATCATCATCCCGATCGTCGGCAACGTAGCCGAGCATATCGTTGGCGTGCAGGTGGCGCTGAAGAACAAGATGGACCTGTCGCTGTCGATCTCGCTCGGATCGAGCATGCAGGTTGCGCTGTTTGTCGCGCCGCTGCTGGTGTTCATCAGCCTGCTGTTCGGCCCCGAGCTGACGCTGTTCTTCAGCCTGTTCGAGGTGGTGGCGCTGACGCTGGCGGTGTTCAGCGCCACGCTGGTGTCGGTGGACGGCAAAAGCAACTGGCTTGAGGGCGCGCAGCTGCTGGCGGTGTACCTGGTGGTGGCGCTCGGCTTTTACTTCACCGGCGCGGTGGTGCCTGCCCAGTAACATGGCTTACCCGGCGCCGCGCCGCCACGCGGTAGGTTAGGGGGCGCAGCCCGCCAAATTGCTTTTCTTTTTTTGGCCAGTCGCAGCCACATTGTGGCCGCGACTGGCCAAAAAAAAGCGGGCCGCGAGGGCGGCTTGCCGGCCCCGCGCCCCCAGCGCGTAACGTGGGTGCATAAGACATGCTCAACACGATCCACCTGCAAACCTTTCTCGCCGTAGTCGAGGCCGGCAACTACAGCGCCGCCGCCGAGCGCCTGCATATGTCGCAGCCCGCAGTGAGCCAGCACATCCGCGCGCTCGAAGATCAGCTCGACCACGTGCGGCTATTCCGGCGCGTCGGCCAGCAGATGATGCTGACGCACGCCGGCGAAGACCTGGTGATCTCGGCGCGCGAGATGCTGGCGCTCTCGGCGCGCGCCGAGGAGAGCATCCGCGCGCTGCGCGGGCAGGTCAGCGGGCGCGTGGTGGTAGGCTGCACGCCGTCGAGCGGCGAGGTGCTGCTGCCCACGCTGCTGCGCGAGTTCCACGCGCGCTTTCCCGCCATCGCCGTGACGGTGACGGTGGCGCCGATCGAGACGCTGCTGGAGTGGCTTGAGGATCACCAGGCCCAGATCCTGCTGGCCGAAGAGCAGCAGCGCCGGCGCGGCTGGGAGACGCTGCTGCTGGGTTCGGAGCGCGTGGCGCTGCTGGCGCCGCGCGGCCACGCGCTGCTGCAGCAAGAGCAAGCGCCGCCGGGCCTGCTGC
>CALLYN010000658.1 GCA_937858455.1 uncultured Kouleothrix sp. | reverse complement strand
CGGCGCGCAGCTGGCCGCGCTCAGCCCGCTCGCCACGCTTGGCCGCGGCTACGCGGTGGTGCGCCAGGCCGGCAGCGGCCAGATCGTCAGCGATCCTGGCCAGCTCGCCGATGATGCCGAGCTGAGGGTGACCGTGCGCGGCGGCGAGTTCACCGCCGTTGCGCGCACCGAAACGTGACTTTTGGGCCATTGCAGTGCGCTGCGCGCGTGCATACAGTATGAGCAGCGGTTTGAAAAGGGTGGTCTGGCGGGGCGACGTCCCGCATACTCACCTCTTCAGACAGGCGCTAGTAGAGCGATCTTTCAGAAGATCAACAAGTAACCTGCTGCCGCAGGCTCAATCTCCTCCCGTGAGGAAGCCGAGTCACGCAAGTGAATAACTTCTAAGAGGCTGTTTGAAAAGCCAGTTTACCACCAAGGCACCAAGCGCTCATTCGCTGAAAAAGCACCAACACGACATACTGGATCTTGGTGTCTTCGTGTCTTGGTGGTTACTTCTCAGACAATCTCCAAGATGATCATCGTGCCTACGCCAACGATCGGTGTGGATGGTACAGCCTGTATCTGATCGCTCTATAAGCATATGGGAGTCGCATGACGAAACCAACCGAGCCGGCAACCTACGAGGCGCTCTACGCCCGCTTGCAGGCGATTGTCGCCCGGCTCGATGCCGGCGAGCTGCCGCTCGACGAGGCGCTGGCGCTGTACGAAGAAGGCGTCGCCACGGCGGCGGCCTGCCAGCGCCTGCTCGACGACGCCGATCTGCGCATCCAGGAACTTCAGGCCGGCGGAGCGCGCGGGGAGGCATGGGAGGACTAGCCCATGGTTGCCGAGCAGATCCACCGCTACCCACGCTGGATCATCTGGCTGTTCGAAAGCCTGAGCGCGCTGGCCGTCGGCGTCGCCGCGCTTCAGCTTGGCCGCGGCCTGCTGCTGCTGATCTGGAGCGCCCTCGGCATCGACACCTCGCTGCTTGGGCGCGTGCCCTACCTGCCCGAGCTGGTGCTTGCCATCAGCAACGGCACGACCCTACCACGCCGCGAGGCCTCGCTCGGGCTGGCCGGCGTGCTGATCGGCGCGCCCGCGCTGCTGCCCGCCCTGGGCTGGCTGGCGCTGGCGCTGCTGCTGGCGCTGCTGCTGCGCAATAGCCTGCCAACCGTGCGAACCAGCCCGCGCGGCATGCTGGTGGAGTTCGCCGGCGGCTGGCTGCCCATCCCCTGGGAGTCGGTGCGCGCGATCAAAGTGACCGAAGACGTGGCCGCCGAGCGCTTCGTGCTGCTGGCCGAAACCGACGCGCAGCAGCTGACCGGCTGGCACCGCTGCTACAGCCTGCTCTACCGCTTTGGCTTCCGCCGCAGCTTTCTGATCACCTCGGCGATCAGCGACTTCCAGGCGCTGATCAAGACGCTGCTGGCCGAGACCGACCGCGTCGCCAAGGTGCTCGACAATATCAAGCCGGCCCGGCTGCAGGAAGAAGCGTCGTCGCCGCTGTTCCGGCTGGTGCTGAGCCCAGCCTCGTTCTTCAGCCGCCGCAGCAAAACCGAAGACGCCAGCCAGCTCGCGGCCGAGCCGCCGCCCAGCGTCGCCGGGAAAGCCCCGCTCGGCGGCACCTACCCGCGCCGCATCCAGCTGGTGTTTATCTGGGCAGGCCGCCTGCTGGCGCTGGCGCTGCTGCTGCGCTACGCGGTGTACTGGCTTAAATTCCTGGCGCTCACCTTCCCGGCCCTGCAAACTCAGCCGCTGTTCGACCGGCTGGCCCTGCGCCAGCTGCCGGCCAACTGGTGGCTGCTGGTGGCGGCGCACGTGCTGCTGCTGCTGCTCGGCTGGCTGATCGCCGGCGTGTGGAACCTGCTGCCGGCGGTCGAGGCGCGCGCCGATGGGCTGGCGGTGAAACACTTCGGCAGGTGGCAGGTGGTGCCCTGGAATGCGATCAAGGCGATCAAGGTCACCGAGTTTTCCGAGCAAAGCCGCGTGGTGCTCATCCAGGCCAGCCGCGGGCTGGCCAGCTCGAAGCGCCTCAGCAGCCTGCTCTACGAGGGCAGCGCCACCCCCGGCGTGCTGCTGACATCGGCGCTCGCGAACTTCGAGCAGGTGCTCCAACGCGTGGTGCTCGAGGTCACACGCCAGTCGGAGGGCCAGCCGCAGGCCAACCAGCCCATCCTTCAGAGCGACGCGCGCTCGCGGCTGCTGCTGTTGAGCTTCCGCTCGAGCGCAACGATCGACCAGCTCGTGGCCGAGGCGCGCGACAACTCGGACACCAAGCGGATCGACGCCCGGCGGCTGCTCGGCCTCGCCGGCACCGTGGCCTGCCTGGCGCTGCCGCCGGCGCTGCTGCTGCTCTTCGACCGGGCCATCCAGCAGGGCGTCCTGCCCGGCCCGACGCTGCTCGTCAGCGTGGTGGTGCTGTTTGTGCTCGGCCTGGTCGAGTGGCCGCTGGTTGGTATTGTGCTGACGACCATCGACGAGATGAGCGGCGGCGGCGAAGAGGGGAATCGCGCGCTGTACCTCTACCCGATCAGCCAGCTGCCGCGGCTGCTGCCGCAGGTGGGCGCGCTGGTGCTGGTGCTGCTGGGCGTGCCGTTCCTGCCAGTGCTGCTGTGGCTCGGCGCAATCGTCTGGTCGTTTCTGCTGGCCGCGGCGCTGTGCGGCGAGCTTTACGATTGGCGCGGCGCCCAGCTGATCGGCGGCGGCCTTATCCCCGTGGTGCTGCAGCTGCTGACATTACTGGTGTACCTGTTCGTCAGCCGCTAAGGGCTGCCCGAAACGCTAGACCCGCGCATTGCCGAAAACGCGCCTTGCCGCCATGGCCCAACTTCGCTACAATACGTCGTAGTGCATGATTAAGCCCGCAGGGCGAGCTTCGTACGAGAGCATCAATGCAACGGGTTTCCGAGCATGTTGACGCGGCATACCTCGAGCAGCCCGCGCCGCGCCCCATCCCGCCGGGCGTGATTCTCAACCTGCTCAACGACTACGCCTTTGAGCAGCCGCTGCGCACGTTCCTCCACCCGATCATTCTGATCTCGCTGGGCGTGCTGATCGCGCTGTACCTGCTGCGCGCCAGCCCGCTGGTGCGCGCCCTGCCGGTGCTGCCGATCGCGATCCAGCTGGGGCTGGCATTCCGCCGGATCTGGCGGCGCGTCCACGACGACCTGACGCTGCTGCGCAACGGCCTGACGATCCGCGCGCACGTGCTGCGGCTGCGGCCACACCGCGCGCCCACCGGCGAGCTCGAAGGCGCGCTGCTCGACTGCGCGATTCCAGTAGCGCCGCGCCGCACGTACATGGGCAGCATCTGGCTCTCCGACGGCGAAGAGGCCCGGCGGCTGGCCAACCAGGGCCGCCTGGCGGTGCTGTGCCTGCCGCGCACCCCCGGCACCTGGCGCATACTCGAAACGATCAACGCCGATGTGCGCTACGACCGCATGGGGCCGATGCAGGCCATTCCCTCCGACGCATAGGGGGCCGGAGGCGGCTTCGCTCCCAAAATTTCTGCTTGGCATGCCCTGCCCGGATTCGCCGCGCGGGGCATACCAAGCAGAAATGATCAAGGCGTGAGGCCGCTCGGCTGGGGGGCGTGCTAGCTTTCGGGCGTGCTTGGGCGCAAGAAGGCCGCGCGCACAGCTGGCTGGAGCATATACACCGCGACCGCCACCAGCAACAGCACCTGCAGCAGCGCGTTGCGGCCCAGCACCAGCGCGGACTGGAACTGGTAGAACATCAGCACGGCGCACATCAGCAGCGTGGCGACGTAGGCCCAGCGCCTGCCGCTCCACAGCCCGTAGCCAACCACCAGGAAGTAGCCGCCATACAGCAGGTATATATACCACGGCACAGCGGCGCTGCCCAGCACCGGCAGCGCCACCGACGCCAGCAGCAGCGCGCCGCCGGCCAGAAACATCAGCACCGCCAGCGCGTACACGCCGCGCGGCAGCTTGCGATCGGGAGCTGTTGGTTGCGACATACTAGTATCCTCACGGCCCATTCGCCGAAGCTCGTACAATACTGGCGGCTATTATAATACCAACTCCGTTTGATTACTTTTGATCACTTATAGCTTGGGTGGCACTACGTGGCGAAGCCACGTAGTGCCACACAAAAAGAAGTTTGGGGGCGGCTTTGCCGCCCCCGCGCCCCCACCGGCAGGCTCAGCCTTCGGCAGAGCGCTCCTGATTTCGTAGATGTGGTATACACTGCGCGCCAGCGCATCGCCCATTCCCCTCAAGCAGGGCTAGCGCCGGCGATAGAGCTGGCGATGCAGCGTCGCGCCGGCGGCGATAAGCGCGAGGCTACCGGCGAACAGCAGCCAGCCGGCGTTGGTGTCGCCGGCGCCGGTGTTCGGCAGCTGCTGTGGCTGGCTCTGCGCAGTGGGCTGCGGCGTCGGCTGGGGGTTATTGACCTGGCTGCTGGTGGCGTAGCCCGCCATGGTCTGCTCACCGGCGGTGGCGGGAGGCAGCAGCGCGCCGACAGGCATATACAGCGTCAGGGCCTGCTGCGTGGTATTTACGACCGTGAGCGTGCCGCGGCCGTAGAAGTTATCGCTGGCCGCGCCGATCGGCACCTTGGCGCCGATTGGCTGCCACGAGGCCACCGTCACGCTCACCTGGCCGGCTTTGGCCGCGTCGATCAGCGAGGTGCCCTGCGGGTTGGCCGGCGCGGTATTCGCGGCGGCCACCACTGCCTGCGCGTCGGCGCCGCCAGCTGGGCTGCCGGTCGCGCCGCTCAGCTGCCAGATCGCGTACTGCGCCTCGAGCGCCTTGTTCTGGTCGGCTGAGATATTATTGCCCTGGATGTAGGCCAGTGCGCCACGAAGGCGATCGGGCGCTACGGCGTTCGGCGCCTGCACCGACTGTGGGAACTTCTGGCCGAAGTTCGTGCAGAATGCCTCGAATGTGATCGTGGCAGTGCCGTTGGGCTGAAGCGTGAAGGTTGGCGTGGGCTGGCCAGTTTGGGCCAGAGCCGCGCCCGCGCCGAGTGCCAGCGATGCCAGCAATACCAGCCCAAGCAGGGCTATAGCGCGCGTGCCGCGTGTGATTCGCATGGTGCTCTCCTGTTTCTTCCCTCGTCGGTTGGCCGGGCGCGTGCGGCGCCGCTGACCTTGCGGCGTAATTGCACGTTTCTTGCCATCGAACTGCGGAATCAGCGAAACAGGGCGATCAGCAGCGTCAGCGTCGCCAGGCTGCCGAGGGTTGTCACCACCACGCCGTTGCTTACGAACTCGGGCCAGGCGTCGAACTCGACCGCCAGCACCACCATATTCACGGCGGTGGGCATGGCCGCCTGCATGGTGCCAATGTACAGCGGCAGCCCGCCGAGGCCCAGCAGCAGGCCCGCGCCATAGGCCAGCGGGATCGACAGCACCAGCCGCAGCAGCGCCGCGCTTGCCAGCGGCCCGGCCGAGGTGATCGGCTGGCGCTGCGTGAGCTGAGTGCCCAGGTTCAGCAGCAGCACCGGCAGCGTCGCGTCGGCCACCAGCCGCAGCCCGCGGTAGATGCTGGCCGCCACCACGCCGTTGGTGTCGTCTAGCGGCACGCCCAGCAGGCGCAGCGCCAGCGCCAGCAGCACCGCGTAGATCAGCGGCACGCGGAACACCTGCCCCAGCGCCGCGCGGCGGCTCTGGTGCCCGGCCGAGGCCAGGTAGATCGCCAGCGTCTGCGACAAGATCGTCTGCGTCAGGTAGCCGACGATCGCCAGCTGGAAGCCCGGCTCGCCATAGGCGAAGCGCGACACCGACAGCCCGTAGTTGCCCGAGTTCATGAACGTCGAGGTCAGCAGCATGCCACTGCGCTGCGGCCCGCTCAGGCCGAAGAAGCTGGCGGCCAGCGCCGCGAGCAGGGTAGTGGCCAGCATCACCAGCAGCATCTGCAGCGCCAGGCGGCTCGCGGTGCCCCCGGCCACGTCGGTGCGCAGCAGCGTGACGAACACCAGGCACGGGCTCAGCACATACAGGCTCAGCCGGTTGAGCGTGCGCGCGTCGATCGGGAATGCGCGGCCGAGCAGGTAGCCCAGCGCGATCACCACCGCGACCGGCAGCAGCACTTCGGTGAAGGCGTAGAGAAGATCGACCATAGAAGTTTTGAGGTTTCAGTTACAGGGCGTACGCGGTGCCCCGCGTCGAGCTGATTTTTTTGCCTTCGGCAGAGTGGTACTTTTCATCTATAGTGCTTGGTTTTCCGCGCTGCGCGCGGAAAACCAAGCACAGAAAACGATCGAGTACCATGCTGCCGCAGGCAGTGCAATCTCGCTAGCCGCGCTCAAACCTTACTTGATCTGGTCGAAGATCAGCGAGTCGATCAGCTGCTCGACTGGGGCTTTGTCGTCGGTGAATGGCGTGTAGCGCGCGTCGGTGGGCAGGAACTCGCGCACCGGCGCGGCGCCCAGATGCAGCGACCAGTCCATCACAGTGCGCAGCACCGGCACCTGCATGCGCTCGTAGTTCTTCTGGAAGTTGAGCGCGCCGTCGCCGACGGGCCGGCTCACGCCCACGACGATCTGGTTGCCGAAGCCGGCCGTGTCGATCACGAACACCTGCGGGAACACCTGGCGCATGGTGCCGGCCAGCGCCACGCCCAGCCGGTCGTCGCCGTCGGGGCCTTTGCCTGCGTTCACCACCGCCACGCCGTCGGGCGTGAGGTGAGAGCGCACCAGCTGGAAGAACTCGACCGTGGCGAGGTGAAACGGGATGTACGGCTGGTGGTAGGCGTCCATGCCGATCACGTCGTAGCTGCCGCCCGAGTTCGCCAGCCAGTAGCGCGCGTCTTCGGGGTGGGTATGGTAGTTCGGGTGGGTCGGGTCGTCGCTGGCGTCGCGCAGCTGAAAGTGCTCGCGTCCGAGCGCGATGATCTCCGGGTCGATCTCGACCGCGTCGATCGTCGTATTCGCGCCATAGATCGCCAGGAACTGCTTCGGCACCGTGCCGGTGGCCGAGCCAAGCATGGCCATGCTCTTCACCGAGGCCGGGTCGCGGCCGGGGAAGAAGTAGGGCGTGACGCTGAAGTAATCCCACGGTCCGCCGCCGGTGAGCAGATCGAGCGGGTTCTGGCTCTGCTCGAAGCGCGGATGGTAGATCGAGTGGATCGCCTGGCCCTCATTCAAGATCAGGTTGACCTGCGGGCCGTAGAATTTGCTCTCGCTGGTGGCGATCTGGATGTAGTTATACGCCGACTCGCGCTCGTCGATCAGCGTGCACCCGGCGCAGTCGGCAACCTTGATATTGCCGCGCGTGGTGGTGGTGTAGAAGAACAGCCCGCCGACGATCAGCAGCAGGATGAGGTAGCGCCAGTCGCGCAGGCCGATCAGGCCCACGACGATCAAGAACACCGCGATCAGGTAGGTGGTGCGCGCCGTGCCGATCGTCGGGATGAGGTACAGCACCGTCAGGAACGTGCCGACGATCGAGCCGACAGTCGAGAGCGCCGAGAGCGAGCCGGCGGTGCGGCCGGCCGCCGCGATGCCGGCCTCGACGCGCTTGAGCTGCAGGCGGATGGCAAATGGGCTGACCATGGCCATGAGGATCACCGGCGCGGCGAACAGGATCAGCACGCCAAACAGCGCGCCGAGGAAGCTGCCCACCGCCACGCGCGCGATCGTGCCCTGCGAAAAGCGCAGGATCGGGTCGGCCAGCAGCGGGATGAAGCCAGTCACAAACCCGGCCCAGGTGATGATCTGGTACAGCACCTTTTCTTCGGGCCGCCGGTCGGCCAGCGAGCCGCCCAGCCGGTAGCCCAGCGTCAGGTAGATCAGCGTCAGGCCGATCACCACCGCCCAGATCGGCTGCGAGGTGCCGAAGTACGGCGCCAGCAGGCGCGAGGCGATCATCTCGATGCCGAGCGTGCCGATGCCGGCGAGGAATACCACCAGGAGCAGAAACCGGCTGGAGCTTTGCGCCGCCTCGCGCTGCGCGGCTTGGGGCTGCGCGGGGATCTCGTGTTCCATCAGATAACCTTTACAGTCCGCTTTCGCTTGAACATACCGTTTACGCGGCGGGGGTGCGGGGCGGCGAGGCCGCGACCAGCTAAAAAAATACGGCTCGGCCGAAGGCAAAACGCCTACTGCGTAGCTCGTACAGCGCGCGTGGCGCGCTCGGCTTTCGGCCGAGCGCGCCATAGCAATACTAGCGTACCAGCGCGCCCAGCAGCAGCTTGCCGAGCGCCTGCAGCAGCAGTGTCGCGATGATTGGCGAAAAATCGAACATCATGGTGCCGGGCATCAGGCTGCGAATAGGCGCCAGGATCGGCTCGGTCAGATCGCGCAGGATCTGGGTGATCCGGTTGTTCGCGAATGGGTCGACCCACGAGGCGAGCACCCGGCCAAAGATTGCCAGCGTCAGCACGTTGAAGAGAATATTAATAAAGCTGGCCAGAAACGATGACGCAGACATGGACGCCTCCTTAGCGCGCATGGCAACCGAGTTGCCGTATTATACCAGATCAGGTTGATGGTTCATTAGACTTAATCGGAAATAAGGGAGCCGGAGGGGCTTTGTTCCTCCAAACCTCCCTGGCGGCGTATGGATCGTAGCAAAGCTACCATCCATACGCCACCAAGAGAGGATTCTTGGGGCCTGCGGCCCCCAAACCCCCACGATTGTTATTTCCAATAAAACCTATTGGCGCTCCGAGAGCCGCGCGCGCACTGCGGCCGCGTGAGCCGTTAGGCCCTCGGCGTCGGCCAGGCGCGCCGCCGCCGGCCCGATCCGCCGCAGCGCCGCCTCGTTCAGCCCCACCAGCGAGATCACCTTGCGGAAGTCGTCGACATTCACCGGCGAGGCGTAGCGCGCGGTGCCGCCCGTCGGCATGATATGCGACGGGCCGGCGACGTAGTCGCCCAGCACCTCGAACGAGCGCTCGCCCAGAAAGATGCCGCCGGCGTTGCGCACCTTGCCCACATGCTGCCAGGGTTCGCTCACCAGCAGGCACAGGTGCTCGGGTGCGTAGGCGTTGGCCAGCGCGAAGGCCGTGTCGAGGTCGGGCACCACCACGATCCCGCCGCGCTGCGCGATCGACTGGGCCGCCACCTCGGCGCGCGCCAGCTGCTCGAGCTGGCGCTCCACCTCGGCCTGCGTCGCCTCG
>CALLYN010000657.1 GCA_937858455.1 uncultured Kouleothrix sp. | reverse complement strand
CAGAAAATCCGGCCCCTCGTCACAATCCGATGCGTGCGGGCCGGGACAGATACCCGTCTTTCTCGTGGGTTTCTTTCTCGTGGGGAGAACATCCGGAGGGGCCACCGATGCCCGATCAACCCGACCAGCCCTCGAACACCGACCCAACGAAAATCCACGCGCACGCCGATCCGGGCCTGTCCGAAACGGTCTACTCGCACCTCCGGGCGATCGCGCAGCACAAGCTGTCGCACGAGCGCGCTGGGCACACGCTCGTGCGCGTAGCGGCACACCGCGTCGATCGCGGCCTGGCCAATGCCCAGGTACACTGCGGCCATGGTCAGCGCGAACCACGCGCTCGCCGTAGGCGGCCCGGCCGCAGGCGCCTGCCCTGGCGCATGCCGATCGACCAGCCATGCATCGGGCACGAACACCTGATCGTAGAAAACGTCGTAGCTGCCGCTGGTGCGCAGGCCGAGCGCGTCGCCCCAGGTGTCTTCCAGCCGCAGCCCGTCGGCCGGCGCGCGCACGATCGCATTGGCGCTGGCGCCCTGCGGCCATTCTGCGCTCGCCGGCAGCGCCACGCTGGTGACGAAGTAGCGCAGCACGGGGGCCATGCTCACGAACTGCTTGCGGCCGCTCACCAGCCAGCCGCCGTCGGCCGGCGCGGCTGTGGTGGCGGGCATGCCGCCGCGCGAGGGGCTGCCAAGCTCGGGCTCGGAGGCGGCGCCGTTGATCAGCGCGCCGTGATCGGCGATATCGCGGCAGATCGCCTCGAAGATCGCCGCCGGCCAGGCGCGCGTCTCGCGCTGGCGCCCGATCAGGTGCATGGTCATGTTCACGGCCATTGCCGTCGCGCCGTCGCCCTGCGCCAGCCGCTCCTGGATCAGCACCGTCTCGTACAGGCTGGCGCCCGCGCCGCCCAGCTCGGCCGGGATGATCAGGCGCAGGTAGCCGGACTGGTGCAGCTCGGCGTAGTTCTCGCTCGGAAAGCGCCCGGCACGGTCGTCGGCGTCGACGCGCGGCGCGAAGCGCGCGGCCAGCTCGGCGGCCAGGTCGATCATCCGCTGCTGGCGTGGGGAAAGCTCTAGGTTCATAGGTGTCCTGCGCGGCGTTTCGGCCGCAACCAAAAGGCTTGTGCGCGCCTGGTATGCTGGCCAGCGCAAGCCGCGCGATTCCAGAGAGGGTAGCACGCGTATTATACCCCGGCTGGCGGCGTTCTTCTTGCCAGCGCTGTTGCGCGCTGCGCGATTTTGTTACACAATAACGCGGTAAACAGCAGGCGGCGTGTGGCCTGAAGTTCGGCTCGCCAGGGCAGCGCAGCACGCCTGGTGCGGATGTGGAAGTGGAAGTGGATGCGGCTTGAAATTCTGGCGAGGTGGCACTATGTTCAACCGACTCTTTGGCGCCGGCAAGGCCCGCTTTGGGCCGGCGCGTGCCCCGGCGGCACCCTACACCGGCGAACCGATACGGCCGCGCGTGCTGCAAGTTATTCATAACCCGCCAGTCGACATTCAGGGCGGCCGGCGGCTGACCGAGATCTTTAGCTGGAACGACCCCGATCGCCTGGCGCGCCTGTATATCGCCGACCTGGCCGAGGCAAGCCATGGCTACCTGCAGTACCAGATCGTCGAGCGAATTGTGGCCGACTGGTTTCCGCCGAAGATCGACGGCTTCAGCTATACCGGCGAGAGCTACCTGCGCCTGTGGCGCGCGCGGCGCATGCACGAGCCCGACGGCCTCGACTACGCCGCGCGGCTGCAAGCGTTCGACCTGATCGAGCGCTACGACCGCGACGAGTTCGACGAAGCATGGTTCTTTGGCTTCCCCTACTCGGGCGACTACGAGTCGACCATGGCTGGCCACGGGGCGTTCTGGTGCAACTCGCCGCCACTGCTGAACACCGGGCACTGCCGCGGCCGCTTTGTGATCATGGGCTTCAACTACGAGCGCGATGTCGACTGCATGCTCGAGAACTTCGGCCATCGCGCCGAGTCGATCATGAGCCGGGTGTTCGCGCGCCACCCGCCCGAGCAGAACCTCTGGGATCGCTTCACGCGCTACGACCAGACCTCGCCCGGCCTGTCGCAGTGCGGCAATGTGCATTTCGCGCCCAACAGCGTGCGCGATTACGATTGGGGTAATCGCCGGCCAGTGCAGAGCTTCTGCGACGCCTGGTACAGCTTCCCCGATCTCTCCGGCCCCGCCCGCACCGTCGACTGCGCCGAATGGGGCGGCGGCGACATGCGCCTGCACCACCTGTGGTGGCTTAAGCACCTGCCGCATGTGCCCGGCGAAACCTTTGGCGTCAGCAATAACTGGTGGCAGTATATTGTCGATCCGAATCTGGTGGGCTAGCGGGGTAGTGGGGGGTGAGCAAACACATGACAGACGACACACGCGCGGCCGAGCTTGACGCGATCGTGGCCGAGCTTGCGCCGCTGGCGCAGCGCTATGCGTTTGTGCGCGCAAAGCGCCTGCCTGGCATCGCGCTGACCACCTACACGCGCATGCCGAGCTGGCGCAGCGAGGATCCGCCGCTCGCTGCGGCGCGCTACCTCGTGTGGATCTTCGGCGTCGACGACTTGAGCGACGACTGGTCGGTGCCGCTGCCCGAGCTGCGCGCGCGCTATGCCACGCT
>CALLYN010000656.1 GCA_937858455.1 uncultured Kouleothrix sp. | reverse complement strand
TCTTCGAGTTCGTCGTCATCGACCGCGTCCGCGCGGTCCCGGATCGTATCCGCGAGGTTGCGGATGTCCGCCTCGAAGGAGGTCACGAGCGATGCGCTGTCGTTTGTCTCGAAGTTGCTCAGCGACATACGCACCAGCGAAACCAGCACCGCGCTGAGGGCCCGGTCGCGAGCCCGCCCCGAGAACGGGGTGACGCTGTTCGACTCAACGAAGCGGTAGAAGGTCCGGTGGTACGCCTTGAACCGCTCAAAGTGCGAACGGTCGCGGGGCCGGGTCCAGTTGTACAGCGTCACAACCAGCCCCGCCGAGCCCCGCGGGCGGCCGACCCGACTGGATGCCTGGATGTACTCGGCAGTCGTCTTGGGCTGACCGTTGACCACCATGACCCCGAGCCGGTCGACGTCCACGCCGACGGAGATCATGTTGGTACTCAGCAGCAGGTCAAGCGCCTGGTGAGTGGGGACCGTCCCAGGCACGGTGACGATCGACCGACCCATTTCCGCGAGCCTGTTTCGGATCTCCTCCGCGCGCAGCTGGCTGCTGAGCTCCGCCGGCCGGCCCAGGGTGCGCCTCGGTATCGGCCCAACCGCCTCACCCGGCCCGGCTGGCCCGCTGCCCGCTTCTTCCGTCTGTATGCGGGTCAGTCGCGTCATGTAGGCCGGAACGTCGTCCTCGGCGAGGACCAGCGCGCCCCCGAGCTCGCGCATGCTGTTGAAGTAGAGCACCTGCGTGTGGAACGGGTCGCGGACCCTGGGGTCCGGGATCCGCTCGCGAATCCCCGCCTGCGCGAGCGTCCCTACGACCCAGGCCAGGGTGTGCTTCGGCGACCGGCCCTGAGCGTGGACACCCACGTAGAGCCGGCCCGGCTGCCGCGCCGCCGGGCGCGGCTACGCCATCACTCAGCACGCCGCGCTTCGACCCGATCATCAGCCCGCGCGTGCTGCTGTTTGGCGTGCTTGGCCTGCTGCTGATCGCCGGCGCCGCGCTGCTGCTGGGAGTGCTATGAGCCAGTTCGACGCATTCGCGCGCTTCTACGACGCCGACTATGGCGCGATCGACGACGATCTCGATTTCTACCGCGAGCTGGCGCGCCGCAGCGGCGGCCGCGTGCTCGAGGTGATGTGCGGCAGCGGCCGGCTGCTGGCGCCCCTGGCCCACGCCGGGCTGCGCGTGGTCGGTATCGATATCTCGGGCGCAATGCTGGCGCGCGCGCGTGTGCGGCTGCAGGCCGCTGGGCTGCTCGATCGCGTCGAGCTCATCGAGGGCGATATCTGCGCGCGCGCGCCGCAGGGGCCGTTTGGCCTGGCAATCGTTGCGATCAACTCGTTTATGCACCTGCCCGGCACGGCCGAGCAGCTGGCCGCGCTCGGCACGATCCACGCCGCGCTGCGGCCCGGTGGGCTGCTGGCGCTCGATCTGTTCAACCCCGACCCGCGCGCGCTCGCCGAGCACCACGGCGCGCTGGTGCTCGACAAGGTGTTCACGCTCGGCGACGGCACGCGCGTGCAGAAGTTTGTGGCGCAGCAGACCGACCTGGCCGGCCAGATGAACTACGTGACGTTTTTCTACGACGAGCTTGACGCGCAAGGCCGGGTGACGCGCAGCACGCTGCCATTCACCATGCGCTGGCTGTACCGCTTCGAGCTCGAGCACCTGCTGGCGCGCGCCGGCTTCGCGCTTGAGGCTGTGTATGGCTCGTATGATCTCGAGCCCTACATCAGCTCCAGCGATCTGATGCTGGCCGTCGCGCGTAGAGTCTAAGAAGCTGTTTGAAAAGGATGGTTTGGAGGGACGAAGTCCCTCCAAGTTTCCACTTTTTCTGGTGGGTGGCGGCCACATTCGTGGTCGCCACCCGCCAGAAGGGAAGTGCGAGGGGCAAAGCCCCTCGCTCACGCCCTTTTCAAACAGGCTCTAACAGAAACCTGACGAGATACGACGATTATGCTGCGAGAACGATCAATTGAGATTGCGCTGGCCGAGCGCAAGCAGCGCCGCGCGCTGTTTATATTCGCGATTGCCGCAGTGATCATGCTGGGCTTCTGCGCCTGGGCGAGCCTCCGCATGGTCACGCCGCCGTCAAAGCTGCTGCCGGCGGGCCAGCTGTCCGACTACGCCGACGGCAAGACGCACCGCTTCAGCGTGCCGAAGACGAATGTCAGCAGCCTGATCACGCGCCGCGATGTAACGCTCAGCGAAGATACGCTGTTCGTGCGGCAGGCGCCCGACGGTAGCTGGGTGGCGCTGCTGGGCGTCGATACGCTGTCGGGCTGCTTTCTGTACTGGGACGAGCCCGCTGGTGTGTACCAGGATGTCAACTGCCAGGGCGCACGCTACAGCGCCGATGGCCGCTACCTCGACGGGCTGAAGGGCGGCGAGCAGCCGCAGAACATGGCGCGCATGCCCGTCGAGGTGCGCGGTGGGCAAGTATTCGTACGCGACGAGCTGCTGCACGAACGCTAGCGCTCTTAGGGCCTCGGAATGTCCACATCATCCCGCTTGGTGGGGCGCGGGGGCGCGATGCCGCCACCGAGATGCTCTTTTCGCGTTGTGGCAGAGCCGCGGCTCTGCCACAACGCGAAAAACGAATACCTTTGGAGGGTCTGCGACCCTCCAAACCTCC
>CALLYN010000655.1 GCA_937858455.1 uncultured Kouleothrix sp. | reverse complement strand
CCAGCCCCCTGCTGCGGGGCGCGGGGCCGCACAGGCCCCGCCTGCGTGCCGGGATGCGGGGTACGGGGCCGCAGAGCCCCGCCTCGCTCGTGAGGGGAGAAGGCGCGCACGATGCGCGCCCTACGGCCGGCGGATTGCGCCGCATGCATACCGAGGCCAGGCGCAACAAGCTTGCGCCGTTTGCGCTCGCTCGCGGTTGCGCATATACTTTGAAACCAACGCAACACACAATGCTGGAGACACCGATGGACTACGCGCTCGACCGATTTGAGCAGCAGGTGCGCGACGCGATCGCCGCCACCGGGCAGGTGCCCGGCGAGCTGGTCGACCTTACTGCGCCCAAGCCGAATATCCCCGCCGACCTGGCGCTCCCGGCCTTCAAGGCCGCCAAGGCCCTCGGCGTGCCGCCGCCGCAGCTGGCCCAGGCGCTGGCCCAGGCCATCCAGCTGCCCGAGGGCTCGCTGGTCGGCGCGGTCGCCGCCGCCGGCCCGTTCCTCAACTTCACGCTGCACCCGGCGCGCCTGGCCGCCGCCGTGCTCGACGAGGTCGAGGAGCTGGGGCCGCGCTACGGCAGCGACGACATCGGCGCCGGCAAGACCGTGGTGGTCGACTACTCGTCGCCCAACGTGGCCAAGCTCATGCACGTCGGCCACATCCGCTCGACGATCATCGGCCAGTCGCTCTACAATATCTTCCAGTTCCTCGGCTACCGCACGATCGGCGATAACCACCTCGGCGACTGGGGCAAGCAGTTCGGCATGAATATCGCCGCGATTGTGCGCTGGGGCAAGCCCCAGGGCGAGGGCGAGGAGGCGCTGGCGCAGCTCGACAAGCTCTACGCCCAGTATGTCGCCCTCGCCAAGGACGACCCCGCGCTCGACGACGAGGCGCGCGCCTGGTCGCTCAAGCTCGAGCAGGGCGACCCGACCGCGCGCGAGCTGTGGCAGTGGATGGTCGACCTGACGATCAGCGCCAACCGGCGCAACTACGACCTCCTGGGCGTGCATTTCGACCACATCTACGGCGAGAGCTTCTACGAGGGCATGCTGCCCGACGTGATCGGCGACGTGCTGGCCAAAAAGGTTGCCTACCGCGACGAAGGCGGCGCCGTGGTGGTCGACCTTGGCAGCAGCCTGCCGACGTTTCTGCTGCAGCGCAGCGACGGCGGCACGCTGTACCACACGCGCGATGTCGCCACGGTGCTGTTTCGCCTGAAAGAGTTCAGCCCGGCCAAGATCGTCTACGTCGTGGGCATGCCCCAGGAGCTGCACTTCCGCCAGCTGTTTGCGCTGGTGCGCGCCATGGGCTACGCCGAGGACGTGGAGCTTGAGCATATCAAGTTCGGCACAGTGTTCGACCAGCACGGCGCGCCGCTCTCGACTCGCCGCGGCAACATGATCTACCTGGCCGACCTGCTCGACGACGCCCACCAGCGCGCGCGCGCCGTCGTCGACCAGGCCAGCCCCGAGCTGTCCGACGCCGAGAAAGACGAAGTCGCCGAGATCGTCGGCGTTGGCTCGGTGGTGTACAACGATCTGTACCAGGACCCACGGCGCAATATCACGCTCGACTGGGAACGCATGCTGGCGCTCGAGGGCAACAGCGCGCCCTACATTCAGTATATGTACGCGCGCTGCCGGTCGATCGTGCGCAAGGCGGCCGCCGAAGACCAAGGGCGAAGAACCAAAGAGCAGCTCGACGGCGCAGCAGCTTCGCGCCCCGCCAGCTCCGGCGAGGGCGATACATCGTTGATACTTGGTTCTTCGCCAGGTAATCAGCCGGCCGGCAACCCGGCGCTGCTGGCGCACCCGTCGGAGCTTGCCGTGATCAAGCAATTGGCCAAGCTGCCGGGCGCGGTGCGCGAGGCCGGCGCGCGCTACGCGCCGTTTGTGGTGGCCGAGTGGTGCTACGACACGGCCCGCGCGCTCTCGGGGTTCTACCGCGACTGCTCGGTGCTCAAGGCCGAGACGCCCGAGCTGCGCGCCGCGCGCCTGCGGCTGGTGGAGGCCACCGCGCAGGCGCTGAAGAATGGCCTGGGCCTGCTGGGCCTGCGCGCGCCCGAGCGGATGTAGCGAAAGGAGCCGGCGGTGGTGGAGCTTGTGCCTATGGCCGAGCCCGAGCTGGCCGAGTTTCTCGTGGTGGCGGTGCCTGGCTACGCCGCCGAGCATGTACGCGCCGGCGATTGGAGCGAGGATGGGGCGCTCGAGCGATCGGCCGCCGAGTTCGCCAAGCTGCTGCCTGACGGCGTCGCCACGCCCGATCACTACCTATTCACCATTCGCGACCCGGCCCTGCCGGCGGTGGTTGGCATACTCTGGTTTGCCGTACGCAGCGGGCCGGCCGGCCGCAGCGCGTTTGTGTACAACCTCGAGATCGGCCCGGCCTACCGCCGGCGCGGCTATGCCTCGCAGGCGTTTCGCGAGATGGAGCAGCACGTACGCGCGCTCGGCATCGGCGCGATCGGGCTGCACGTGTTTGGCGGCAACCACGCCGCGCAGGCGCTGTACGCCAAGCTCGGCTACGAAGTGACCAACGTGATCATGAAGAAAACGCTGCGCTGAGATACTGACGAGGTGACACACGTGCTTGACCTGGCTCCATTCAACACGATTTTACTCGACATGGACGGGGTGATCTACCGCGGGCCGCAGCCGCTGCCGGGCGTGAACGATCTGCTGGCGCTCTGCGCCGCGCGCGGCATTGGCTACGCTTGCGTTACGAACAACTCGACGATGACGCCGCAGCAGTACGAGGCCAAGCTGGCCGGCATGGGCATCGCCATCCCTGCCGCGCGGATCATCACCTCCTCGGTGGCGACGCGGCGCTTCCTTGAGCGCGAGTTCGGGCGCGGCACGCCGGCCTTCTACATCGGCATGTACGGCCTGCGCGAGGCGCTGTTCGCCGACGGCTACTTCGTCTACGACGAGCAGCTGCCACGGGTGGTGGTGTCGGGCCTCGACACCGAGCTGACCTACCAGAAGCTCAAGCTGGCGACGCTGGCGATCCGCGCGGGGGCGCGCTACGTGGCCACCAACCCCGACCGCACGCTGCCGGTTGAGGAAGGGCTGGTGCCCGGCGCCGGCTCGATCATCGCGCTGCTGCGTACCGCCACCGACGTCGAGCCGACGGTGATCGGCAAGCCCGGCGCGGCGATGTTCCAGACGGCGATCGACATCCTGGGGGCCGACCCGCGGCGCACGCTCACCGTCGGCGACCGGCTCGACACCGACGTGGCCGGCGCGCGCGGCGCCGGGCTGGCAGCCGGGCTGGTGCTTACCGGCGTCTCCACGCCCGAGCTGCTGGCGCAGAGCGAGATCCAGCCCGACCGCGTGTTCGCCGGGCTGCCCGAGCTGGTCGCCGCGCTCGAGCAGGCGCACGGCGCGTAGGTGCGGGCCGTATGCCTGCCTGCAAGCGTGTGGCGACTAGCGCAGCGCATATGGCTAGCGCTCGCGGGCAGGCTTTATGCCTGTTCGCGAGCGCCTGCTCGCAGCAACAAAGCGCTAAGCCGCCAGCGCCTGCGCGTCGCTCGGCAGCCACAGCCGCGTAAGCGTGAAGTCCTGGGCGAAGCCCTTCAGCTGGCGCTGAAACGTCTCGAGCGTCGGTAGCTCGCGCTCGAGCACGCGGCGCACGCCTGGGTCGCTCAGCACCTCGGGCGTCAGCACAATATCGCCGCCGACGCTCTCGTTCTGCACGCGCGCGGCGATGTTGACCGTCGAGCCGAAGTAGTCGAGCAGCTCGTTGGCATTCACGGCGATGCAAGGCCCGCGGTGCAACCCCAGCTTCACCCGCAGCGGCGGGTCGCCGCGCGCGATCTGGCCGAGCGTGAACTCGTGCTGGATCTCGACGCTGGCCTCCACTGCGTCCTCTGCCGAGGCAAACACCGCCATCACCGCGTCGCCGATTGTTTTCACCAGCGCGCCGCGCCGCCGCGCGATAATCGCCTTCATCACGTCGAAGTGGTCGCGCACGCGGGCGTAGGCCGGCGAGTCGCCGATCAGGTCGTACAGCGCGGTCGAGCCCTTCAAGTCGCTGAACAGAAATGTCAGGTTCCGGATGGCCACGCCAAGGCCCGGCGCGAGCACCTGCGACGAGAACAGCTGGCGGAACTCGGCCATGGTGCTCACCAGCGCGGCGCTCACGGCCTGCGCGCTCCAGGCGCTTTGCTCAAGTACGATCAGCAGGCTGGAGTCGGTGCCATTCTCGAAGGCCAGTGCCACCTCGCCCGCCGCGACAGACGGCTGGTCGATCGCTAGGTCGTCGCTGGTGAAGCGAATGGCGCTGGGCGTGGCCGGGCTGCCCTCGCCGACGTGCAGCTGCGCCGTTGCGGTGAGCTGGCGGGTGCGCAGCCGGTAGTCGCCGGGCTGCATGCGCAGGCGCAGCTCCTTGGTGGCGCGCGGCGGCAGCCACAGCTGGGACACGATGTGGCGGGTGTTGGCCGGCCCGCCGATGCAGTAGGCCAGGTCGAGCGCGGCGCGAATGTCGGAGCTGACGGTGAAGCGCAGCTCGACCGACTCGTCGAAGTTCACGTCGTAGCGCACATTGCACGAGCTGCAGTGGGCGTCGGCGGCGATGGCCTGCAGGCTGGCGGCGCTGACGCTCGGCCCGCGGCAGTTGGGGCAGAGCACATCCCACTCAAGGTCGGTCAGGCCGGCGCGCGTGGCGTACAGAAACATGCGCAGCACGTCGAGCCGGGCTTCGCCCCAGGCGTCGGCGAGCGCGAACGGGCGCATGCGGATCACGTCGGGGTCGTCGGCGGCGCGCAGGTGCCGCGCCAGGCGCTCGATCAGCGCCGCGCGCACGCCGAACTGGCGCAGCCGCTCGAGGCCGA
>CALLYN010000654.1 GCA_937858455.1 uncultured Kouleothrix sp. | reverse complement strand
CAGTGGCGCGGCCAGCAGGTAGGCCAGCGGCGGCTGGTGGCCCTCCCCAGGCACCTCGTCGGCGCGCTGGTCGGGCAGGCGCCGCTCGCGCGCCACAAAGAACACATACCCGGCGTGGCCCGGCTCGTCGGGCCCCTCGCCCAGCGGCACCACGGCGCTGTAGAGCGCCGCGAGCGCGATAAACGCCACCACCAGCCCGATCAATCGTGCGTGTTGAGCGTTGAGTTTTGAATCATTCATCGTTGATTCTTTGGCGGAACTACGCAGTTGGCGCGCTCAACTTTGGGCAGAGCGGTACTTTATTTCTTATCTGTGTCGATGTCGCGCGTAGCACGCACATCGACACAGACAGGCGAGCAAGTACCATGCTGCCGCTGGCAAATAGACAGCGCCGCAGAAGTCACTCAAAACTCAGCACTCACAATTCAAAACTCGGCTAGCCGAACTGCTGCAGGAAGCGCTCATCGCCGCTGAAGAACCAGCGGATGTCGTCGATGCCGTACTTCAGGATGCCAATGCGCTCGGGGCCGAAGCCGCCCGCGAACCCGCTGAACTCGGCCGGGTCGTAGCCGCCGTTGCGCAGCACGTTCGGGTGCACCATGCCGCACCCGCCGATCTCGAGCCAGCCGGAGTACTTGCAGATCCGGCAGCCCTTGCCGCCGCACAAAAAGCAGGTCACGTCCAGCTCGGCGCTTGGCTCGGTGAATGGGAAGTAGCTTGGGCGCAGGCGCACCTGCGTGCCCTGGCCGAACAGCCGCTCGGCCATGCCGTGCAGCGTGCCCTTCAGGTCGCCCATAGTCACGTTGCGCCCCACCATCAGGAATTCGAACTGGTGGAACATCATTTCCGAGCGCGCGGTCACCTGCTCCATGCGGTAGCACTTGCCTGGCAGCAGCACGCGCAGCGGCTCGGGCGCGTAGCGCCGCATGGCGTGGATCTGGCCGGGCGACGTGTGCGTGCGCAGCACTACCGGCGGCGCTCCGGGGGGCGTCTCGACGTAGAACGTATCCTGCATGTCGCGCGCCGGGTGGTCGTGCGGGAAGTTCAGCAGGCCGAAGTTGAACTCGTCGGTCTCAACCTCGGGGCTGTCCCACACCTGGAAGCCCATCTCGGCGAATGTCTCGATCACATTGCGGATGACGATCGTGCTGGGGTGCAGGCGCCCAACCGACGGCGCGCGGCCCGGCAGGGTCACGTCGATCTGCTCGGCCTCGAGCTTGTCCATGCGCGCGGCGCGTTTCAGGCGTGCGTCGGCTTCGCCAAACGCTTGCTCGAGCTTCTGGCGCACGGCGTTGAACTTGGCGCCAACATCGCGGCGCTGCTCGGGCGGCAGCGCGCCCAGGCCCTTGCTCATGCGCGTCAGCGCGCCTTGCTTGCCCAGGTACGCGCCCTTCCATTCGGCCAGCTCGGCGGCGTTGGCTGCGTTCGCCAGCGCGCGCACCGCTTGGGCCTCAAGCTCGTTTAAATCTTCTAGCATATGTTCTCCTTTGGCGGGCCTCTGCATAAGCCAAACCACCAGCCGCGCAAGCCGGGAAACACAAAAGCCACGCACTCGCCAGGGACGAGGCGTGGCCCGTGGTACCACCCTGATTCGGCACGGCCATGCGGCGCATGGCAGTGCCCTTGTGGCCCCGATAACGGTGGGCGGCCGGATGCGGCTACTTCTCGCAAGTGTGGCGCTGGGTGGCCGTAGCTACAAGCTCAGCTCAACACCTGCGAAGGCTCACCGCTCGGCTCGGAAGGGAACTTCGGCGGGTTTTCCCGGCGGCGAATCACAGCCTCGTTCGCCGCTCTCTGATCGTTTCAGCCCGCGTACTCGCTTCGTCACAGCCATATTCGATTGAGCTAGAACTTACCCAGCTGGCGCGCTCAGCTTTCGGCAGAATGGCTGAGTCCACGCCGCCGCACGCAAAAGCGCCCGATTGCGCGAGCCGAACAACGCAGCTGCGTAAGTCGTATGAGTATTCAGCACTGAAGATAGAAGCACACTGCGCTATGTTCAGTGCTCGAGCGCTAGCTTCTGCCGAGCATACGTTGCCGCTGCGCCTCGAACAGGATAATGCTGCCGGCGACAGCGGCATTGAGCGACTCGGCGCGCCCGCGCATTGGGATGCCGATCAGCTTGCCGGCCAGCGCGCGCGCGTCGTCGCCCAGGCCGTGCGCCTCGTTGCCAACGATCAGCGCTGCGGGCTGCCGCCAGTCGGCGGCGTAGTACGGCATGCTCGCGCCCATGTCGGCTGCATACACATGATCGACGAAGGCCAGCCGCTCGCCAACCTGCTCCCAGCCGAGCTCTTGCTCGGTCGCAAGATGGAAATGCGCGCCCATTGCGGCTCGCACCACCTTTGGGCTATACAGGTCGACCGCGCCACGCACGCACAGCACCTGGGCTGCGCCCACCGCCTCGGCGCTGCGCAGCAGCGTGCCCATATTGCCGGGATCCTGGATCGCGTCGAGTACCAGAATGATCCCCGGCCGGCCGGGCTCAACCTCGGGCCAACGCGCCAGCGCCACCACGCCTTGTGGCTGCACAGTCTCGGCGGCGGCGGCCACCACCTGCGGGCTGGCCGGGTGGGCCCAGCGCTGGCCTTCCAGCCGGGCCAATAGCCCGCGCCCCGCCTCGGTCTGGGCCAGCTGCTCGGGCGCATACAGCGCCAGCTCAAGCGCGCCGGCGTGCGCGAGCGCGTCGGCGACCAGCCGTACACCTTCGAGCACAAACATCCGCTCGCGGCGGCGATCTTTGCGGTCGGTGGCCAGCGAGCGGATATGTTTCACATGCGGGTTTGCCGGGCTAGCGATCATAATGGATCTGCCGCGCGCAGGGCGAAGAGCGCGGCTCGCTGCTGAAGCGCTACCCTGCGCTCGTGGCCTGCTCGACCACGCTGGCGAACCCGGCGGGGTCGCGCACAGCCATATCGGCCAGGATCTTGCGGTCGATCGAGATACCGGCGCGTTTCATGCCGTTGATCAGCCGGCTATACGACGTGCCGTTGATCCGCGCGGCCGCGTTGATGCGGATGATCCACAGGCGCCGGAAATCGCGCTTCTTGTTGCGCCGGTCGCGGTAGGCGTACGACAGCGCCTTCAGCACCGTCTGGCGCGCCACGCGGATGCGCCGACTGCGGCTACCCTGGTAGCCCGAGGCTTCTTTGAGCAGTTTGCTGTGGCGCTTCCGCACCATCACGCCACGTTTGACACGAGCCATGGTTCGCTTGCCTTTTCTCTAAAAATCGTTGCTTCAAGCCGTTTCGCAGGTATCGCTAGCGGCGAACGGGGGTGTGCCTAGCGGCTGTGCTTCGAGCCGTAGGGCAGCGCGGCGCCCACCATGCGGTGGTTGCCGGTATGCGTCTCTTTCAGCTTATCGAGCTGCTGCAGCAGGCGCCCGGCCTTGCGGCGGCGGAAGTGGCCCTTGCGCCCCTGCGACTGCACGATCTTGCCCGTGCCAGTGAAGCGGAAGCGCTTGGCCGCGCCCTTGTGGGTTTTCATCTTGGGCATGAACTATTCCTCTTCGTCTGTATCGTCGTCGTCGTCGTCGTCGGGCGGCGCTGCGGCCGGCCGGGCTGCCTGCGCGCCGCTGGCTTCGCGCTGCGCCTGGGCAAGCTGTTTGTCGCGCTGCTGCTTGGCCTTGGCGTTTGGCGCCAGCAGCAGCGAGAGCGCGCGGCCCTCCATCAGCGGCTTCTGCTCGACCGTCGCGACATCGCGCAGATCCTCGGCCATCTGCTCGAGCATCTCGCGCCCGATGTCGGGGTGAAAGATCTCGCGCCCGCGGAACCGCACCGTGAATTTCACTTTGTCGCCGGCAAGCAGAAATTTGCGCGCCTGTTTCGCCTTCACATCGAGATCGTGATCGTCGGTTTTTGGCTTCAGGCGCACTTCCTTCAGCTCGGCCTGCTTTTGATTCTTGCGCGCCTCGCGATCCTTTTTGGTCTGCTCGTAGCGGAATTTGCCATAGTCCACAATCCGGCAGACTGGCGGGACGGCATTGGGCGCGACTTCCATCAGATCCAGGCCGCGCTGCTCGGCCAGCGCCAGCGCCTCGCGCAGCGAGACAATCCCCAGCTGCGCGCCCTGTTCGTCGATCAGGCGCACCTGTGGTGCACGGATGCGGTTATTTACGCGAAACCGATCTCTAATAGGAGGGCTCCTTCTGGCTAGCCATTAGACAACAAAAACCTAACCGCCACGAAGGCGAGGTCAGTGCGGTAGTATAGCATCTGGCCGCTGTTTCGTCAACTTTTGCAGACTCGGGTGATGAGTGCTAAAATGCTCTTGACAAATCCAATTTCTTTGTTTACTATAAGGGCGGTTAGCACTCGTTGTTCATGAGTGCTAACCGCTTTCATCTATCGCCAGGGGCAGAGCCGCTGCGGCGCGCCGCCCCGTCGTAGAGCAATTTGGTTGTGTAGCAAGGCCAAGGAGGTATAGGAAGTATGGCAGCCGACTTTCGCATCCGGCCGCTCGGCGACCGCGTCGTGGTTAAGCCAGCGGATCGCGAAGAGAAGACCAAGGGCGGTATCTACCTGCCCGACACCGCCAGCAAAGAGCGCCCGATGGAAGGCACGGTTCTGTCGGTTGGCGAGGGCCGCCTCGACGACAATGGCAAGCGCGTGCCCATGAACGTCAAGGCCGGCGACAAGGTGCTGTTTGCCAAGTACAGCGGCACCGAGTACAAGATCGACGACGTCGAGTACCTCATCCTGAGCGAGAAAGACATTCTGGGTATCATCCAGGAGTAGCGAGAAACAAGCAGCCAGAACGGCGCACATTGGAGAGTTCGGCGGGGCGCCTGCCGTGCTCCGATCGCTTCTGACTCTTGATTTCTGACCCCTGGCTTGTATTTTGAACATAGGGAGGATTTCCAAGCATATGCCGAAGCAGCTGCATTTCAACGAAGAGGCCCGGCGCTCGCTCAAGCGCGGCGTCGACATTGTTGCCGACGCGGTCAAGA
>CALLYN010000653.1 GCA_937858455.1 uncultured Kouleothrix sp. | reverse complement strand
GATCGCGCGGCGCGGCGTCGCCGCCAGACGTGGCGCCCGCCGAGCTGGTGCGCCGCGCGCGCGAGCAGCTGTATGCCCCGCCTGGCGACACCGGCGTGTGGCACGCGCAGTACGCGATCGAGTGGGCCTTTGCCGACGGCACCCACGCGCTGCTTCACGCCGACGAGTGGCTCGAGCCGGAGCATGGCCGCCACCGGCTGCAGCTAGTACACCATACCGGCGGCGGGCCGTATGAGTTCGAGCTGGCCGGCGATAGGCAGGTAGTGTGGTATGCGCTGAGCCCCGGCTACGCGCCGTCGCTCTACCCATTTGGCATAGACGCGGCGCGCCTGAGAGCGCGCTATAGCCTCGGCGCCGACCAGCGCGACCAGATGCTCCAGGCGCGGCTTCAGTCGGGCGCGTGGAGCCTGCCGGCAGCCTACCTGCGCCAGGCAGCAGGCGCCGAGCTGCATACCTGGGGCCGCCAGCGCGACGCCGACGGCCGGTTCGTGCGGCTGATCAGCTTTCCTGGCGTGAGCCCGCTGGCGCTTCCGGCCGATGCCCCCGAGGCAGCCGCCAGCAACGTGACGGTGCTGCTGGCGATCGACGAGGCCAGCGGGCGCCTGCGCGAGGTACGCGAGCTGTTTGGCGAGGCCGGCACCGAGCAGAGCGCGCGCACCACCTGGAAAGTGCTGTTTGAAGAAACGATCGCCGACGCCGAGCAGGCCAACCGCGTGTTCGATCAGCGCACTGCCTGGAATGGCACCGGGTCGTTTGTCGAGCGCGAGCGGCTGCTGAGCCCGCAGCTGCCGCTGTTCGACCCGCCGAGCTTTGTGTCGCCGGCATGGCTGCTGCGGGTTGGCCTGGAGGATCCGCCGCTGCCGGCGCACGCGCCGCCGCAGACGAGCGCCGCAGCGCTGATCGACCGCAATTCCCAGGCTTCGCTGAGTCGTGGCTATTCGCCTGGCGAGCTGACGTTTGCATACTTTGGTGAAGGGCGCCGGCTGTTTGTGAATAGCGCCGAGCCGGGGCAGCAACTCTTTACGCTTGCACGCCCCGAGCGGCTGGCGCTTGGCGGCAATGCGGTGTTTCTGCAGCCGC
The DNA here is from genome assembly GCA_937858455.1 of uncultured Kouleothrix sp. Classification (GTDB taxonomy): domain Bacteria; phylum Chloroflexota; class Chloroflexia; order Chloroflexales; family Roseiflexaceae; genus Kouleothrix. The sequence continues at coordinate 1,799 of CALLYN010000653.1, read as the reverse complement.
TGGCCGTGCAGGGCTACCGCGCGCTGATCTTGCGGCCGAGCGACGACCAGGCGGTGCGGCTGACGGTGCAGGTGGCAGCCACCGGCTACACGCGCGCCGAGCTGCTCGCGCTGATCCAGTCGCTTGGCCCGATTACACCGGCCGCGCTGCGCGAGCAGGCGCCGCTGTTCATCGAGCCGCGCCCGCACGACGCGGCCTGGCAGGCGCTGATCGGCGCGCTGGCCGACGCCCCCCAGCCGCCGCCTGGCGGCGCGCGCCATTTCGTCGAGCACGTGTTTAAGCGCCAGCTGCGCCAGCCCGACCCGCTGGCCGACCCGTACCACCGCCCGCCGTACGCTGGATGGCCCGAGCAGCTGGTCCAGGAGAACTGGCTGCGCGATGACTCCGACGGCACTCGCACGAGCGGCGCGCTGACGCGCGACTCGGCCGGCCGGCTGCTGGCACGGCAGTATCGCGGCCCGCGCGCGCTCTGGGACTACGACGCGGTTGCCGGGCGCGCCACCTGGTATCAGCTCGCACGCTCGACGTTGGGCCTGCCGCTGAACGAAGATCAAAACACAGTGCTGCGCGTACTGGCCTGCCCCGGCGTGGCGCTGGGCGACGAGCCAGGCGGCCGGCGCAGCGTCACACTGGCCGAAACCGAGTGGCGCGAGCGCTCGTGCGCCCAGCCGCAGTATGTAGGCCTGTTGCGCCAGCAGGAGGTCGCCGGGTTTCGGACTGATGCCGCGCCGTTTCTGGCCGACCTCGACGCCGACACGCTGACCACAGTTATTGTGCTGGGCGCCGACGGCCGGCCCACCAGCACGGCGGTGTGGGCTGGCCCCTCGGGCAGCGGCACGCTGCTCGAGTCGTGGGAGCGTGTGAGCGAGGAAGAGCTGACGGCCGCGCAGGTGCCGGCCGAGATATTCAGCGCCGAGCCGCCTCCCGCGCTGACGCAGATACGCTACAGCTCGGTCGACCTTGGTGCAGCTCAGCGCTCCGCAGGTTTGTACTCGGCCACGCTCACCGAGACGCTGAAACTGGCGCGGTCGCCGCTGTTTGGGTTTGCGGCGGGGCAAGGCCAGCCGGTGCTGGTGAGCCTGAATGTTGGCCCGCCGCCAGGCCAGGCCACGAGCGCGTATGCGTTTGACGAGAGCAGCGGCCTGTTCGACCGCATGCTCGCCGAGGGCTACGCCACGCGCTCGGTGTACAGCGCCAGCACCAGCGCCGGCTTTCAGCTGCTGCGCTTTTACCAGGGCGCGGCCAGCGAGGCAGCGGCGTTTCTGCGCGCCCAGGCGTCGTGGGGGCGCAGCGAGCGCCAGCAGATCACAGTCGGCGGGCGGGCCATCGCCGCCTGGGCGGTGACCGAGCGCGATACCAATGGCACCTGGCTGATCTTCGAGCTTGAGGGCACGCTGATCGCCGTACAAAGCCCTGGCGCCGAGCTGCTGCCTGTGATCGAGCGGCTGGTGCAGCTGGGGCCTGGCGCGCCCTAGCGTATCGGTTCTTTTGCGTGAGAGCGCCGCAGGGCGTGTGGGGACACTTGTGCTGCTGTGCCCTGCTGGAACCGCGCAGCCGGCGCGCTAGAGTGCCGTCAAAGCCCGGTGCTCCTGGCGCTCTCCCCGCGCCCCTGGCAGTGGCGCGGGGCGCCTTGCCGCTGGGCGCGCGGCGTGCTACACTTGCGCCATGCCTTCCGAACTGCTTGCCGACGTGGCTGTGCGCGCCACCATCCCCGGCACCGAGCCGGTGTTCACCTACCGCGTCCCTCGGGCGCTGCATGGCTTCGCGCGGCCGGGGCAGCTGGTGTGGGCGCCGCTGCG
>CALLYN010000652.1 GCA_937858455.1 uncultured Kouleothrix sp. | reverse complement strand
CGACGCGCACCGGCTGGCCGTGCGCGTACTCGACCGTCACCTGGCTCTTGGCGTCGGGGCCAAGGTAGGCGATCCGGCCAGTCTTGCGCGCCACCGCGAGCTCGCGCGTGAGCTTGTGGGCCAGGCTGATCGTCAGCGGCATAAGCTCGGGCGTCTCGTTGCAGGCGAACCCGAACATCATGCCCTGGTCGCCTGCGCCGACGGCCTCGATCTCGGCCTCGGTCATGGCGCCCTGCTTGGCCTCGAGCGCTTTATCGACGCCCAGCGCGATATCGGGCGACTGGCCGTGCAGCGCCACAATCACGCCGCAGGTATCGGCGTCGAAGCCCACGCCGGTGCCGGTATACCCGATCTCGCGGATGGTCTTGCGCACAACTTCCTGGATCTCGACGTAGCCCTCGGTGGTAACCTCGCCCATCACCAGCACCAGCCCGGTGGTGGCGGCCGTCTCGCAGGCCACGCGCGAGCGCGGGTCGACCGCCAGGAACGCGTCGAGGATCGCGTCGGAGACCTGGTCGCACAGCTTATCGGGGTGCCCTTCCGTCACGGATTCCGAGGTGAAGAAGAGCTGGGGCGATTGCATGAACGATGTTGGCATGCGAAAAACTCCTGGTTTGTCGGGGCGAGGCTCGCCCTTCTGGTGCGGCGCGCGCCGCAATTACTTCCTGTTGCGCTTGTATGGTGGCAAGCGCGGGGCACGTGCTATCTTTGGCGCCCCGACGTTTGAGCCGAGGCTTCGCTGCCTGAGCGTATTCCGGAGTGCAATCGCGCAGTATGGAGCGCGATTGCACTCCGGAGCAATCGGAGCACGTCGCCGGAAACGGCGCGCTCTATCGCAGCTGCTGCTGAAAGCGCGGGTCGCGCATCAGCGCCGCAAAGATGGTGCCATAGAGCGCGATAATGCTGATCAGCGCCAGCAAAAACAGCGAGCCGAGGCCAACCGCCAGCCAGCCGTACAGCCGCGCCCTGCTCGGGTCGACGGCGGTTTTGGCTTTGGTAAGCGTGACGATACCGACGATCAGCGGCACCAGCGGCGCCAGGCAGTTCAGGCCAGGGATGCAGCTTATCAGCGAGGTGCCGACGATCGCCAGCGCCGCGATCGCCCAGCGGTCGCCGCTGGTGGTGAGCTGAGGCTCGCTCTGCGCCGCGCCCGGCGCGGGCTGGTCGACCGGCGGGTTCCAGCTTGGCTGCTGCCCAGGATCGTAGATCGCCATGATCGCTCGTTCCTTTCGACGCTCATCACGAGAGCCACGAGCCGAGAGCCGAGAAGCGCCCGATGCCCGGTGGTTCCCAGCTCCTTAGCTCTTGGTTCTGCTCGGTTTACGTTCCCTCTTCCCACGAGTGCAGGTACTTGTCCTGCTCGGGCGTCAGCGTATCGATGCTAATGCCCATAGCCTTGAGCTTCAGCGAGGCGATCTCGCGATCGACCTCTTTGGGCAGCGCGTGCACGCCATTGGCCAGCTTGCCCTTGTTCTTCTGCAAGAACTCCGAGGCCAGCGCCTGGTTAGCGAACGACATATCCATCACCGCGCTGGGGTGGCCCTCGGCGCTGGCCAGATTGATCAGCCGGCCCTCACCCAGCAGATTGATCACGCGGCCATCTTTCAGCAAGTACTGGTCGATGAATGGGCGCGGCTGGCGCTTCTCGGCGGCCAGCGCTTCGAGCGAGGGGATGTTGATCTCGACATTGAAGTGGCCGCTGTTCGCCACAATCGCGCCATCTTTCATCACCGCGAAGTGGTGGCCGTCAAGCACATTGATGTCGCCGGTGGCGGTGCAGACGAAATCGGCAAGCGGCGCGGCCTCGAGCATCGGCATTACGCGGAAGCCGTCCATCGCGGCCTCCAGCGCCTTGATCGGGTCGATCTCGGTGACGATGACGTTGGCGCCTAGTCCGCGCGCCCGGTCGGCGATGCCGCGCGAGCACCAGCCATACCCGCCCACCACGAACGTTTTGCCCGCCAGCAGCACATTCGTGGCGCGGATGATGCCGTCGAGCGTGCTCTGGCCGGTGCCATAGCGGTTGTCGAACATGTGCTTGGTGTCGCTATCGTTCACCGCGATCACCGGGAATTTCAGCACGCCGTCGTTGGCCATGGCCTTGAGCCGGATGACGCCGGTGGTGGTTTCTTCGGTCGAGCCGATCAGCGTGTCGAGCAGCTCGGGGCGCTGCTTGAGGATCGCCGACACCAGGTCGGCGCCGTCGTCCATGGTGATGTGCGGGTTGTGATCGAGCGCGGCGCCAAGGTGCGCGTAGTAGGTCTGGTTATCTTCGCCCTTGATCGCGTAGACCGGGATCTCTTCGTAGGCCACCAGCGCGGCGGCCACGTCGTCCTGCGTGCTGAGCGGGTTCGAGGCGCACAGCACCACGTCGGCGCCGCCGGCGGCCAGCGTGCGCGCCAGGTTGGCCGTCTCAGCGGTGACGTGCAGACACGCCGAAAGGCGCAGGCCGTTCAGCGGGCGCTCTTTCTCGAAGCGCTCGCGCAGCAGCCGCAGCACCGGCATCTCTTTCTCGGCCCAGTCGATGCGCTTGCGGCCCTGCTCGGCCAGAGAAATGTCCTTGATGTCGTAATTGTTTGCCATTGAGAATCCCTGCTCCTTTATTTGTCTTGGTTTGAGACAGCTTCTCAGCCGCTATTTCAGGCTGGCCACCCACTCCGGGTCGACCCACAGGTCGATATGGCCGCAGACCGTACAGGCGGTAGCCTCGGTGGGGTAGTGCTCGTTGTACACCACGCCGAGCGAGCGATGCGCGTGGCCAGGCGCCACCGCCGAGGGCTTCTCGCCGCTAGCCGGGCCGTGGTCTTCAATCAGCACCACCTGCTTCACGGCGCCGCCGCACACCGAGCAGACGCGCTCGCTCATTGCGCCACCTCCACCGCGCCGCCGTCGCGCGCGCTGCGCAGCAGCGCCTCGATCGCGGCCATGTTGTCGAGCGTCTCGGCCAGCGGCATCTCGGGCAGGCCGGCGGCGCCGTGGCCGGCGGCAACCAGCCGGGCGAAGCCTTCGGCCTCGGCCTGGTACTGGTTTACTCCTGGGAACTCGATCGTCTCGGGGGCTGCGCCAGGCGCGTCGCGCCGAATATGCAGCACGCCGGCCTGGTCGGCCGGCAGGTTGAACGCGCCGTCGTACTGGATCACGCCAGCGCTGCCGACGATCTGCACGCTCTGGTGGAACGAGGTTGCCAGGCTGCACGAGATCTGCGCCAGCGCGGCGCCGGGGTACTCGAGCGTGCCAGCCAGCGTGAGATCGACGCCCGAGGGCGCCCAGCGCGCCGCCGCCAGCGCGCGGCTAGGCGCCTGGCCCACC
>CALLYN010000651.1 GCA_937858455.1 uncultured Kouleothrix sp. | reverse complement strand
CACCGCCGGCGGCATAGTGTTGGGGCCGAGCGTCGCCACCACGCGCAGCCGCGCCACCAGCTCGGGCTGCTGCACGCGCGCGAGGTCGAGCACGGTGCTATCGACGGCGGCGGCCTCGGCCTGGCCGGCGGCCAGCATTTCAAGCGAGCGCATATGCCCGCCCGAGGCGCGCAGCGGCCCGCAGAACGCGCCGGTTTCGCCCAGCGCGGCCAGGTGCGCGCGCAGCAGCGCGTAGCCCGAGAACGAGCCGCGGTCGTTAAACAGCCAGCGCGCGCCGCGCAGCTCGGCAAAGCGCTCGAACGGGCTCGCGCGCGGCACTACCACGTCGGAGAAATAGATCGGCCGGCCGGCGTAGCGCGCGCCGCGCATCACCGGTGCGGCCAGCGGCTCGAGCCAGGCGCGCTTGTGGGAGTACAGCAGCCCGCACAGAAAGCCGCCGTCGGCGGCCCCGGCGTCGAGCATGCGCTCCTGCTCGGGCCAGGGCACGCCCTCCAGCAGGCGCGCCGGCACGCCGGCGTGCTCGGTGAGGTAGGCCGCCACGGCACGAAACAGCGGCCGAGCGCTCTCGGCCAACAGCGAAACCAGCGTGAGCGTCGGCATTGCGTCTGCGCTCCGTCGGCTATTCTGGCACATACGGTAGTGAATGGTGGCACATGTTCGCCGACGTTCGCCGATGTGTCAAGTCGTTTCAGCCGCTCGCCGCGCGCTATCCGCGCGCGTGCAGCGGCGGCGCGCAGGTTGGCAAGAAGCTGAGCATACGCGCCTATCCACGCTGTAGCAGCGCGTGCTATCGTAGCGCCTGGTTAACACGAGTTACGCGGTCGCCTGCGATATCGGCTCCTTCTGCCTGCGGCAGCATGGTACTTCGCTTTCTTTTGTGCTGAGATTGTGGCGCTTTGCGCCACAATCTCAGCACCATAGATGAAAAGTACCGCCTGTCTGCTGAGATGCCGCTGTAATCTAACCGGCCGTTGCTTTGGCGAGAGCAGCGCGACTATGAGAATGGCGCCGCGAGCTAAAGCGGGCAACAGCTGATAGGAGAGGAACCGACATGCCAGCACGACAGCCAGCCAAACGTTCAAACCACCGGGTTGTAGCCTCGAAGATCGTGATCGGCCTTCTGGCGCTCACGGCCACCATCGGCGGGGGCGTAGCGCTGAACCGCCAATCCGAGCCGCTGGTGCAGCGCACGGTCTACGCCGTCGATCTGCAGGCCGCCGTTGTACCAATCGACCAGGCGTTCGCCCGCTAGGAGAAGGAGGCAACCTGCTATGCCATCGCAACCTGTCGTTCAAGTGGCTGCCCAGGCATCAAAGGTGCGCCCCGCCACCGGCGCGGCCCAGCCAGGCGAGCGCATCGCGCCGCCGACGTACAGCATTCCGCTCGGGCTGCGCATAGTGCGCGTGCTGGCGGTGTCAGTCGTCAGCAGCATCTTGATCCTGGCGACGCTGCCGATCTGGCGGCCGGCCGGGCCGATCGTACTGCCATCGCTGGCGCCGGCCGGCTACCTGATGCTGGCGCGCGCCGGCGGGTTTGTGGCCTATGCGCTGCTGTGGCTGTCGATGGCGCTGGGCGTCTCGATCAGCAGCAAGCTCTCGCGCATCTGGCCGGGCGGCCCGGCTGCGGCCGACGTGCACCGCTACGTCAGCCTGCTGGGCGTCAGCTTCACGCTGATCCACGTGCTGACGCTGCTGGGCGACGCCGCGCTGGGCTATACGCTCGGCAAGGGCCTGCTGCCGTTCGCGGGGTCGAGCTACCGGCCATTCTGGATGGGTCTGCTGGGCAAGATTGGCTTCTACATCATGGCGCTGGTGGCCCTGAGCTTCTACATACGCGCGCGGCTGGGGCACCGGCTGTGGCGGCTGATCCACTACCTGAGCTTTGTGTCGTTCGTGCTGTCGCTGGTGCACGCGCTGTCCGCCGGCACCGACAGCGCGGCGCCCTGGGCGATCGGGCTGTACGGCGCCAGCGTGGCCGTGCTGCTCGGACTCACGGCCCACCGGCTACGGCAGGCGCGCCGCGCCCGCAGGCAGCCCGCCACACCCCGCCGATCGGCGGCCGCACCGTAGAGGCGCGGCGCACGCGCCTGCATTGCAACCAAGCATAAGGAGGAACACCGTGGCCTACATCATCACCGAAGCCTGCATCGAAACCAAAAACGCCGCCTGCTCGGCCGTGTGCCCGGTCGACTGCATCTACGAGGGCGACGACCAGTTCTACATCAACCCGGAGGAGTGCATCGA
>CALLYN010000650.1 GCA_937858455.1 uncultured Kouleothrix sp. | reverse complement strand
ATGCCGAATATAACGGCGAGGAAGTGCTGATTCTGATTGGTTCTGGGGATGTCTATCAAGGCCAGGTTTCTCGTCGGGCGCTTCGGCTTATTCAGGAATGGGAAGAGTTGCACCGTGCTGACCTGATGGAAGATTGGGAGTTAGCGCGGCAACGGCAACCGCTCAATCCGATTGCACCACTCACCTAACCCAGGAGGTAATCATGGCGCAATTCATTCGAGTTCAATCAATCGAGCCGCTAGAACCACCCGTCATGCGGGTGCGGTTTACAAACGGTGAGCAACGCGATATCAACTTGGCACTCTATATTGCGAGCGGTGCGATCTTTGAGCCAGTACGAAACGACGCAGTTTATTTCCGCTCAGCCCAAGTCGAAGGCGGCACCATTGCGTGGCCAAATGGCGCAGACATTGATCCTGATGTCCTGTTTTATGAAGGTACGCCGCCTTGGGCGCAAGAAGATCCGATACAGCCGGGCCAAGCACATCACTAAGTGTAGAGAAAACACCGCTGGAGTGTGCAAAAGCCGATTGAGCGTGCCGCCCAGCCTGATGACGAGGAAATTGCACGCTGGAGAGCGGAAGAATGGCCAGCGATCAAAAAAGCCCACGACGAGCAACGGACAATCTTCTACGTAGACGAAGCAGCATTCTATCTTCTGCCAGCAGTCGTCCGTACCTACGCGCCAGTCGGACAGACGCCCATCTTGCGTGCTCCGAAGCCTTATACGCATCTGTCGGTGATCAGCGGTGTGAGTGAGACGGGCAAGCTGTATGTGCAGCAGCAAGCGTGTGCGTATCGAGGAGATACGATTGTCGGCTTCGCGGTATGAACTGCGCTTGGCGATTGCTCGATTACGGCATAAGGCGAATGTGCTCGCTGGTGTGATTACTCAAACCGGGCTTGAGCACTCAACGCAGAGGTCAGTGCGACGCCAGGCAGCAAAAAGCCCCCAGGCATTGCATCCTGAAGGGCTAAGACGGCGGGTAGAGCAGTTTCAGCCGAACGAGGGCGCCGCAGATGCCGGTGCTGTGCTACTCGTGCGTGGTGCCATCGGGCATGGTGGCCGCCGTCAAGTCGACCCCCGACAGTTGGGCATACGTCACAATCGCTTCGCTCAGGTTGGCGCACATTAGGCTAGCGTCTGTCAGGGTGGCCCCCGACAGGTCGGCCTTTGTCAGGTCGGCACTCATTAGGTTGGCCTCCTTTAGGTTGGCCCCCGACAGGTTTGCCCCTGACAGGTTGGCCTCCCTTAGGAAAGCCGTCGACAGATCGGCCTTCGTCAGGATGGCCGCCGATAGGTTGGCCTCTGTCAGGTCGGCCCCGTGCAAATTGGCCCCCGACAGATCCGCGCCCGACAGGTTGCGTCCCGACAGGTCAGCCCACGACAGCTTAGCCCCCGGCTCGATCTGGTACCCATTGACGATCATGGATGTTCCTTTCATCAAGCGCTAGGATGTGCGTCTCCATTGTCCGCGCCGCTGGCCGCCGCGATTTCGGCGCACACCGAGCCAGCGGACGAAATGCGTTGGTCCGTTCAGGCGGGCTCTGGCCCTGAAAGCTGTTCAGCAGGCTGCGTACAGCTGTAGTATACCGGAAAAACGATAGAGTTCAAGGTGGTGCGTACGCCCTTCTGGGATCGTGTACCGGGCTGTAACCCCATGTGTGGTATACTGAACCGGTACCACTTCGCCCGCCCACCGACCTCTTTGCCCGAGCGACGCGCTCGACCCGATCGCCCAGCGCCTGACGAGCACTCACGCGGTTCGCGATAGCCAGGATCATTCCGGATCGCCGCGCGGTCTGTCTGCTGGTCGCCCGCCGTCGTGCAGGCCGGCGCACGCCAAGCGTTTCCCCGCAAGCAATCATTACCGCCTCGTCTGGGGGTGCCTACGCCCCCGTTTGGTTTGCGTGCCGCACCGCACGCTCCGGCGCAATGCGCAGGAAGGCAACTGTGATGCAGTTCCTCGAGAATATCAGGCTTATCCAGGGCGGCATGGGCGTCTACGTTTCCAACTGGCGGCTCGCCCAGGCTGTCGCAGCAGCCCGCCCCGGCCAGGCCGCCGGCACCGTCTCGGGCACGGCCCTCGACGTAGTCTATGTGCGGCTGCTGCAGCTGGGCGACCCGGGCGGCCATGCCCGCCGCGCCCTGCGTGCCTTCGACGCCGCGTTCGGCGCCGGCATTGGCCAGAAGATCTGCGATCGCTACTTCATCGACGGCGGCAAGGCGCCCGAGGCGCGCTTCGCGCGCGCGCCCATGCAGCTTGTCCACACGCTGCCGGGGTGGTCGGCCCTGCCCACGCCGGCCGGCGACCGCGCGCCTGCGCCGCTTAGCCTGGACGACGACGTGATCGAGCTGCTGATCGCCACGGGGTTTGCCGAGGTGTGGCTCGCGAAAGACGGCCATGCCGGCACCGTCTTCATCAACTTCCTGAACAAGATCGAGCTTCCGCTGATCTATGTCATGTATGGCGCGATGCTTGCTGGTGTCGACGGCGTGATCGTCGGCGCGGGCAACCCCGACGGGCTGCCGGCGATCTGCTCGCGCCTGGCGGCCCACGCCGCAGTGACGCGCACGCTGCCGGTGTTGTACCAGGAGGCCGGCGAGGAATTTGCGCTCGCCTTCGACCCGCAGCAGATCGCCGGTGGCGCCTTCGCCAGGCAGCCGCTGAAGCGGCCGGCCTTTCTGGCGATTGTGTCGTTGGACGGCCTGGTGCAGGCCCTGGCGGCCAGCGCCAGCGAAGCCCCCGACGGCTTTATCATCGAGCACCATACTGCCGGCGGGCACAACGCCAACCCGGTGGGCCCAATGCACAAGGACGAGCAGGGGCAGCCGATCTACGGCGACCAGGACACCCCCGACCTTGCGGCGATCCGCGAGGTCGGGCGCCCGTTCTGGCTGGCCGGCGGGTATGGCAGCCGCTCGAAGCTAGCCGAGGCGCGCGCGGCCGGGGCGGCCGGCGTGCAGATCGGGTCGGTCTTCGCGCTGGCCGAGGAATCCGGCATGCAGCCAGAGTACCGCTCGGCGATCCTGCAGCAGCTGCGCAGCGGCGCCGACGACGGCTCGCTGGTGCGAACGACGCTGTTCTCGCCAACCGGGTTTGCCTTCAAAGTCGTGCAGCTCAAGGGAACCCTGGCGGATCAGGCGGTCTACGAGCAGCGGCGGCGTGTCTGCGACATCGGGCTGCTCCAGCAGATTGGGGTGAGCACGGCGGGCGACGACGGGACGCGCACGATCTTTCAGCGCTGCGCGGCCGCGCCGGTCGAGGGCTATGTCAACAAGCGCGGCCTGAGGCGCAACACCGAGGATCGCCGCTGCCTGTGCAACGGCCTGCTGGCGTGCGTCGGCCTGGGCCAGGTCGGCGAGCGGCACGGCGAGCGCCACGAGGAGCCGGCGATTGTCACACTGGGCAACCACCTCGATGGCATCCGGCGGCTTTCGCGGCAGGGGCAGAGCCACTACTGGGCCAGGGACGTGGTTGCCGATATGCTTGGCGAATGACGAAGCATCAGCGAGGAGCAGATATGAGTGATGTGCAGATTTTAACCTACCGCGAGCCGCGCTGGGGCGCGCCGGTGAGCGGCGTCGCCCTGATCCACAAAGACAGCCAGGGGCGCTACTATGTCGATAATGCCAGCGTAGCAGATAAGCGGGTCGTCGGGCTGTTCACGATCCTGACGTGCGCTGACGCAACCACGCACAATGTCCTGACGGCCTTCTTCCGGCTGATCGACCGCGAGGCGAACGCGGAGTAGGCTGGCCCAGAGGCCGCTATTTCGCGCCGTTGTGCGCGATCAGCTTCTGCTGGAGCGCGTCGCGCACCTCCAGCGCCGTGCGCCCGCTGCACTGCGGAACGTGGGGCGCGCCTTCGACGCGGCCGTGAAACTGCTTGCCGAGCTGCCAGATAAAAGCTTTGTGATCGACCTCGTCCACCGAAAAATGGTAGATCCGTCCGGATCGCTGAACACGGTCGTACTTGGTACTCATTCGCGCTACCTTCCACTGTATCTGTGTGCGGTGTTTCAACGCAGATCGCAGAAACACCGTACATAGCTGCCCCAGGCAAAAGCGCCCGACTGCGTATGTCGTTTTGCGGAGCTGCCCCCAAGTTTCGTTTTGTGCTGCACTCCGTGGCGAAGCCACGGAGTGCAGCACAATCTTAGGACATACGCAGTTACGCTGTTCGGCTTCAGGAAGCCGAGTAATTTGCCTGCGGCAGCAAGGTACTTTGTGATCATCGTGTGTGCGGTTTTCCGCGCGGAGCGCGGAAAACCGCACACGTCCAAAAGGAAAGTACCGCTCTGCCGAAGGCTGAGCACGCCAACTGCGCATGTCCTACATCTATGAACTGATCAAGCGAACAGCGTATCAATCGCCAACCGGGAACGAGCGGCCACCCGGCTGTACTCGCTCGCGGGCCTCGTGGGCCTGCTGCGCCGCCCGCACCTGCCGGAAGCTAACCAGGCGCTCGGCCTCCTCGTCCCACAGATTGAGCCTGAGCGAATGTAGGCTGCTGCGCAGTGTGATCGTCGTGACATCCTGAAACATCGGGTTTTCGTCCATGCACTGCTGCAGCGCGTAGTTGGGAATGCGCGAGCTAAGGTGGTGGATATGGTGCAGCCCGATGTTGCCGGTGAACCACTGGAGCACCTTGGGCAGCTTGAAGTACGAGCTGCCGCGCAGGGCCGCCGTGACGTAGTCCCACTGCTCGTGGCGCCGCCACGAGGTTCCCTCGAACTGGTGCTGAATGTAAAACAGCCAGACGCCGGCGAGGCCGGCTACGAACATGACTGGCAGCTGGATGAGCAGGTACGCCTTGATCCCGATCGTCGCCCACATCAGCGCCAAGACTGCCACGATCGCGAGGTTCGTGCCGTAGACGCTGGCGCGCTCGCGCATGCGCGAGTGGGCGCTGCTGAAGCGCTGGGCCACCAGGAACATGAACCACGGCCCGGCGCCAAGCAAGATGAGCGGGCTGCGATAGACCCGGTATTTGAAGCGCTCGCGGGGCGATAGCGCCAGGTACTCGCGCACCGTCATCGTGTAGATATCGCCGGTTCCGCGGCGATCCAGATCGCCCGACGTAGCGTGGTGGATGGCGTGGTCGAAGCGCCACTGGTAGTAGGGCGTAAACACCAGCAGCCCGCAGATCGTCCCGAGGATATTATTTGCGCGCTTCGAGCGGAAAAACGAGCCGTGGCCGCAGTCGTGAAAGATGATAAAGATCCGCGTGAGCAGGCCGCCGGCCGGCAGCGCGAGCGCCAGCACGATCCAGTACGAGTACGATAGGGCGACATACATCAGGGCCAGGCAGGCCGCGTAGGGAACGAACGTATTGATCACCTGCCAAAGGCTGCGCTGCCAGCTGGGGTTCTGGTATTTCGCCACCACCTGCTGCCAGGTTGGGGATTTGCCGCCGTCGCGGTGCTGCGGGGATGATTGCATCATACCTCCATGCTAAGCTGAAAATACATCGTTGCGAGCGCGCCGGCAGAGCTTGCCCGTGCGTAGGGCCAAAGCCGCTGCTCAGCTATCGCCCGCAGTTGGCGGGCCACCCGGATCCTTGCCCGAATCCAGAACCATGCGCCGCCGGGCCTGCAGCGCGCGGATGATCGTAGGAATCTCGTCGTCGGATAGCCAGACCGCCTGACATAATGGGTCGCACTGGCCGCGATCTTCCGCGGCCGGCGCCTGGATAAACACGCCGTGGCCGCCGAGCGCCGGCTTGACCTGCACCAGGCGGCGGAGGCCATACAGCTCTCGCAGGGCGCTCCCGCCCACGCTGGTGTAGTCTTTCACGGCCGCCTGGCCTAGTGGGATCAGGCGATGATACATATCGGCGGTCAGGAGCGCATCCTCGACGGCCACCTTCCCGCCCTGGTCGAGCGGTATCTCGGCGAGCGGCTCCTGCCACACGAACCGCGCGCGCCAGGCCGTCCGATCCCAGAAGAGGTAGACCGGCTGTTGGTGAAGCTGGTCGAAGTACCACCCGGCGTCGACAGCGTTCTGGTCGGTGATCATAATCGTTCCTCGTTTGCCCCCAAGAACCCGCTTCCCGGTACGGCCAGGTGCAAGAGGGCTGCCAGGATATAGTGTGCGCGCTGTCGACGCAGGTGATGGCGCTACAATAAGCATAAAGAGGGATAGCGAACACTCGACTAGTGTGAGCGTTCGCTGTCCCTCATCGTACTCACTAGGAACGGGGCCGAGCCCTAGTATAGCACGTCATGGCCCGGCGTGCCAATTTTCAGCCCACCCCGACTGAGCGAGGGAGCG
>CALLYN010000649.1 GCA_937858455.1 uncultured Kouleothrix sp. | reverse complement strand
CCGGGGCGCGCCGGCCCGAGCGGGGCCAGCTGCGCCAGCGGCCGGCCAATCTGCTCGGCAATGAAGTCGCGCGGCGAGCGCTGCTGGCGAATCCGCTGCATCTCGGCCCAGCGCGCCTCGTCGACGCGGTAGCCGGTGCCGGGGCCGCGGTAGTCGTTCGGCGCATTGATCGCGCTCTGCACCCGGAAATCGCGGTCGAATAGCGCCGCCGGCTGCAGGTAGTCGCCGGCCACGCGCTGGCGGCCCATCTCGAGGATGTTTGCGGCCGTTTGCTCGAAGCCACGGCGCCGCAGCGCCGCCACCACGGCCAGCACATTCCCGTCGCCGGCCAGAAACCGGTCGGCGGCGGCGAGGTCGGCAACCACGTCGCGCGGCGGCATGTCTTCGCTGGCGTGGGCCAGCACTGCGGCCTCGACCTCGGCGTCGCCGATCGGCGGGAAGCCCAGCTCGTCGTAGACCGCCTGGATGGCGCGGGCGCCGGCGCGGCGGATGGCCAGCGCCTCGTCCTCGGTGATCGAGCGCGTGCCGCCGTCGATCTGCATGTCGCGCTGCAGCACATTGTAGTCGTCGAAGTCCTCGGCGTCGAAGTTCCCGCCGCCGAACAGATTGTCGCGCTTGGGGATGGCGCTGTAGCCCGAGAAGATGAAATCGGTGCCGGGGATGAACTGCAGCATGAGCTTGGCCGTCTTGCGGATGGCCGAGTGCGAGGCCAGCGCGTCGTTGCCCGAGGCCACCTCGAGCCCGAGCATGGCCGCCAGCAAGTTTTCGGCCAGCACCGCGCGCACGCCGCCCGGCAGCGACTCAGGCAGCGCGATGCACGAGATCGAGCCGTTCTGCACGCCCTGGCTGCCCGCCCCGCGCGTCACCAGCAGGCAGCGCGCCTCGAGGTACAGCATCGAGCGCCCTTCGGCATGGCCCATCAGCGCCTCGGAGCCGGTGCCCGAGGTGAAGCGCACTTTTACGCCGCGCGATGCGTAGGCCGAGGCCAGAAACGCCTTCGACCACGGCGTGTCGTCGCCATCGACAAACGTGCGCTCGGTGCCATACACCGAGAGCGTCTCGGCGTAGCTGGTGAGGCCCTTCATCGCCAGCCGCAGCCCGAGCGACTCCTCGACCGAGCACTGGGTCAGCACGCCGCCGCGCCCGGTCTGCACGCCCACCAGGATCGCCAGCGCGTTGAACGGCGCGAAGCGCGCCACGCCCACGGTCGTCTCGACCTCGGCGAAGCCGCGCAGCGCGGCCTCGGCGGCGTCGGCGGCCAGCAGCGCCGGGTGCTCGCGCTTGTTGGTCACGTGGGCCTGGTTGGCGGGGGCGCGGCGCACGCGCATCTTGGCGAGGCCCACCATCATCTCGAGCACGCTCATGGGCCGGATGATCTCGACCAGCTTGGCGGGGGTGCAGCCAAGCGCCAGCCGCAGCACCGCCTGGCGCGGCACGTTGATGTCGGCGAGCATGCGCGCGATCTCGATCGACGGCGTCGCCAGCGCCTCCTCAGCCACCGCTAAGTCGAGCGCGTGGTCGGCGATAAAGCGGTCGAGCACGTCGAAATCGGCGCGCGCCCGGCCGTCGAGCTCGGCCACGCGGCCGCCCTCGATCCGCAGGCTGGGCGCCGGGTCGTGCGGGCTGTCGGCCACCACCAGCCCGGCCTCGGGCCACGGCTCGACAAACGTTTCGCGATTGATCTCGCGCTCGTCGAGCACGGCAAAGCGGCGTGAACGCGACATAGCGGTACCCTTTCTGTCAGAGCCGGCGCGGGCTATAGTGTACCCGATCGATCGGATGTCGCCAAATCTGGCGCCAGGATGCCGACGGCTTTGGGAGAATGAAGGCCGGCGCGCGGGCAGCGCCGGTGGCGCATGCCTCAGGGCGCGCAGCCAGCTGCTGGTTGGCCCTGGGGCATACGCACACAAGGCTGCGGCCGGCACGGCGCGCTTTCATACGCTGTTCGTTTGATCATGTATAGATTGTGTTGCACGACGTGGCTTCGCCACGTCGTGCAACACAATAAGAAATTTGGAGGCGGCTTCGCCGCCCCCAAACCCCCACCAAAGTGTACGTAATCAAGCAAATTTGGTATCAACCAGGCAGCCGGGTTTGCGGCAGCGCCAGCGCGGCGCGCAGTGGTACAATAGCGCCATGATCGCCTACGACCCCACGAACCCGCTTATCGTCCAGGCCGACCGCACGCTGCTGCTCGATACCCGGCACCCCCGCGCCGCCGAGGCGCGCGCGGCGATTGCGCCCTTCGCCGAGCTCGAGAAAAGCCCGGCGGCTATGCACACCTACCGCGTCACGCCGCTCTCGCTCTGGAGCGCCGCCGCCGCCGGGCTCGCCGCCGACACGATTGTCGCGCGGATCGCGTCGTTCGCGCGCAACCCGCTGCCGCCCGAGCTTGCCGCCGAGCTACGCGAGCTCGCCGGGCGCTGGGGCCGCCTGCAGCTGGTAGGCCACCCCGAAGCGCTCTGGCTCACGGCCGACAGCCCGGCGCTGCTCGAGGCGCTGCTGACCGACCCGAGCATCACGCAGCTGCTGGCGCCCGGCGGCTCGCCCGGCGAACCACTGGCGGTGGCGCCTGCCGCTCGCGGGCCGCTCAAGCAGGCGCTCGCGGCGCTAGGCTGGCCGGTGGAAGATCTGGCCGGCTACGCCGAGGGCGAGGCATTCGCGATCGGGCTGCGCGAGCAGACCACGCAGGTGCGCGACTACCAGCGCGCCGCCGCCGCCGCATTCTACGAGGCCGGCACCGCGCGCGGCGGATCGGGCGTGGTCGTGCTGCCGCCCGGCGCCGGCAAAACGCTCGTCGGCCTGGTGGCAATCGCGCTGGTCGGCCAGTCGACGCTGGTGCTCACGACCAACCGCACCTCGGTGAACCAGTGGCGCCGCGAGATCCTGGCGCGCACCGACGCGCGCCCCGAGCAGGTCGCCGAGTACACCGGCGCGCACAAGGGCATTGCGCCGATCACGATCGCGACCTACCAGATGCTGACGTACCGGCCGGGCGGCGGCGCAGGCTTCCCGCACCTGCGGCTGTTCGACGCGCGCGCGTGGGGCCTGGTGATCTACGACGAGGTGCACGCGCTGCCCGCGCCGGTATTTCGCGCAACCGCTGCCATCCAGGCGCGCCGCCGGCTCGGGCTCACCGCCACGCTGGTGCGCGAAGACGGGCGCGAGGCCGACGTATTCTCGCTGATCGGCCCCAAGAAGTACGAGCTGCCCTGGCGCGAGCTCGAGCGGCGCGGCTGGATCGCCCCGGCCACCTGCGTCGAGGTGCGCGTGGCCCTGCCCAACGCCGAGCGCCTGGCCTACGCCACCGCCGAGCCGCGCGACATGTACCGCATCGCCGCCGAGAACCCGCGCAAGCTGGCGCTGCTGCACACGATCATGCGCCGGCACCCCGGCGCGCCCACCCTGGTGATCGGCCAGTACCTGGCGCAGCTGCGCGCAGTTGCCACCAGCTTAGGCGCCCCGCTCGTCAGCGGCAGCATGCCGCAGCCCGCGCGCGACCAGCTGTTCGAGGCGTTTCGGCGCGGCGAGCTGCCCGCGCTGGTGATCTCCAAAGTCGGCAACTTCGCGCTCGACCTGCCCGACGCCGAGCTGCTGATTCAGGTGTCGGGCACGTTTGGATCGCGCCAGGAAGAGGCCCAGCGCCTCGGGCGCGTGCTGCGGCCCAAGCCTGGCGGGCGCGCGGCCTACTTCTACACCCTGGTGAGCCGCGACACGCGCGAAATCGACTTCGCGCACAATCGCCAGCTGTTTCTGGCCGAGCAAGGCTACGACTACCAGATCGCCGAGGCCGACAGCTTGTAGGAGCTGCCTGTAAAGCGGTATCATGGCACGCCTTATGCGGTAAAAATTGTGTTAATGGAGTCATCCTGGCGTCAGCCGCATACATCACCTTTTGTGGTATAATCGGCGTCGCCTGAACCAGGCAGTTCCAGGCGCAGTGCAAGGTCCACGAAGAGAGCATGGTCATGAGTCAGCTTGGCGAGCGGTTACGCGAAGCCCGCGAAAGTCAGGGTATCAGCATATCGCAGGCCGCCATCGAAACTCGCATTCTGCAACGCTACATTGTAGCCCTCGAAGATGGCGACTTCCAGCATCTCCCAGGCGATGTCTACGCGCGCGGGTTCATCCGCAACTATGCCGAATACCTCAGCATACCGGCCGAAGAGCTGATCGACCTGTATCGCCGCGAGCGCGGCATCAGCGAGCCTATCCGCGTCGTGCCGGTCACATCGGCGCCGCGCGTGCGCAACCTGATGGTGCCGAGCTTTTTTGGCGTGTTCTTTGTGGTGCTGGTGCTGATCGGCGCCAGCTACCTGATGCTCAGCACGCTCAACTTCGTCGGCCAGAGCACGCAGGGGCAGGTGGCCGCCGCGCCAACCCAGGCGCCAACGCCGCCGCCGCTGCCGACATCGGCGCCGCGCCCCACCAGCGCGCCCGAGCTGGCG
>CALLYN010000648.1 GCA_937858455.1 uncultured Kouleothrix sp. | reverse complement strand
CGCGGCGTGGGCGCGCGCCGGGGCGCCTGGCGTGCCGCGTAGCCGCAGGCCGTAGGCAACGTTCGCAAGCACGCTCGCGCTCAGCAGCGCCGGCCGCTGGAACACCGTTGTCACCTGGCGCAGCAGCGCCAGCGGCACGTCCGGCGCGCTCACCGCCTGGCCCAAGTAGGCCAGCCTGCCGGCGCTGGGCGGCTCGAGGAAGTTGAGCAGCCGCAGCAGCGTGCTCTTGCCCGCGCCCGACGGCCCCACCAGCGCGAGCGTCTCGCCCGGCTGGATCTCGAGCGCCGGCACGCGCAGCACCAGCCGGCCGCCATAGCGCTGTTCCACATCGGTCAGCTCGTAGATCGGCGGCTGCACGCTCTACTGTCCCTCCGGGCAGGTTGCGGAAATCACCTGCTTTGCGGCGATGGCATGAAAGCCGGCTTGGGCCACTCCTGAGGCCAGAGCCACACAATTCGTGGCGCTACTCGATCCGCCGCTGCAGACGCAGCGCCAGCGCGTTGAGCGCAAACGTAAGCCCCAGCAGCACGAATGCCAGCGCCAATGCGGTGTCGAAGCTGCCCTTGCGCGTCTCGAGCACGATCGCGGTGGTGAGCACGCGCGTGTCGCCCTGGATGTTGCCGCCCACGAGCATCACCGCGCCCACCTCCGAGATAATTCCGCCGAAGCCGGCCGCCACGCCGGCGATCACCCCGGCGCGCGCCTCCCACAGCACCGCCAGCGTAGCCTGCGCGGCGCTGGCGCCAAGCGCGCGCACCTGGGTGCGCAGGGCCGGGTCGACACCGCCGACCGCCGCGAGCGTGAAGCCGCCGACGAGTGGCAGGCCCAGAATCGACTGGGCGGCGATCATCGCGCGCGGCGTGAACAGCCAGCCGAGCATGCCCAGCGGCCCGGCGCGCGAGAGCAGCAGGTAGACGAACAGGCCGATCACCACCGGCGGGAAGCCCATGCCGGTGTACAGCAGCGCCACCGCCAGGCGCTGGCCGCGAAAGCGCCGCAGCCCCAGCCACGCGCCCAGCGGCACGCCCAGCAGCGTGCTGATCAGCAGCGCCGCGCCCGACACGTACAGCGACAGCGCGACGATCTGCCATGTCTCGCGATCGCCGCCGAGCAGCAGCCGCAGCGCCTGGGCCGCGCCTTGCAGCAGATCATCCATCCAAGGGTAT
>CALLYN010000647.1 GCA_937858455.1 uncultured Kouleothrix sp. | reverse complement strand
CGCCGCCCCCGCGCACTTCCTCTTTTTCAAACAACCTCCGAGCATACCTCGGGCGCCGGCGCCAGTGGGCAGCGCACCGCTGGAGATACGCCATGGCCGCCCGGATCGAAGACTACGCGCTGATTGGCGATTGCCAGACCGCCGCGCTGGTAGCGCGCGATGGATCAATCGACTGGCTATGCTTCCCGCGCTTCGACTCGGGCGCGTGCTTCGCTGCGCTGCTCGGCGGCCCCGAGCACGGCCGCTGGCAGATCGCCCCGGCCGGCGAGGTGCGCCAGATCAGCCGGCGCTACCGCGACGGCACGCTCATCCTCGAGACCGACTATGTCACCGACACCGGCGCGGTGCGGATCGTCGACTGGATGCCGATCCGCACCAGCACGCCCGACCTGATCCGCCTGGTGGTAGGCCTGCGCGGCCGGGTGGCGCTGCGCATGGAGCTCGTGGTGCGCTTCGACTACGGCGCGATCGTGCCGTGGGTTCGCCAGAGCGAGGGCGGCATCCGCGCCACCGCCGGCCCCGATACGCTGTTCTGCCGCGCCGAGGTGCCGCTGCAGGGCCAGAATCTGCGCACCGTGGCCGAGTTCGAGGTGGCGGCCGGCCAGCAGCGCACATTCTCGCTGGCCTGGGCGCCCACCTATGGCCCCGCGCCCGATCGGCCCGACGCCGCGCAGAGCCTCGGCGAAACCGAAGCCTGGTGGCGCGCATGGTCGGGCCGCTGCGCCTACCAAGGCCCGTGGCGCGACGCGGTGCTGCGCTCGCTGATCACGCTCAAGGCGCTGACCTACGCGCCCACCGGCGGGCTCGTGGCCGCCGCCACCACCTCGCTGCCCGAGCAGATCGGCGGCGTGCGCAACTGGGATTACCGCTACTGCTGGCTGCGCGACGCCACGTTTACCCTGTACGCGCTGATGGCCGGCGGCTACACCGACGAAGCGCGCGCCTGGCGCGCCTGGCTGGTGAATGCCGTGGCCGGCATGCCCGCCCAGATCCAGATCATGTATGGCCTGGCCGGCGAGCGGCGCCTCACCGAGCTCGAGCTGCCCTGGCTGCCCGGCTACGAGGGCTCGGCGCCGGTGCGCGTCGGCAACGCCGCCTACCAGCAGCGCCAGCTCGACATCTACGGCGAGGTGATGGACGCGCTCTACCTTGGCCGGCGCGCCGGCCTCGAGGCCGACGAAAACGCCTGGCGCGTCCAGCAGACGCTTATGCAGTCGCTCGAGACGGCGTGGCAGGCGCCCGATGAGGGGCTGTGGGAGGTGCGCGGCCCCAAGCGGCACTTCACCCACTCCAAGGTCATGGCCTGGGTCGCGCTCGACCGCTCGATCAAGTCGGCCGAGGAATTCGGCCTCGCCGGCCCGGTCGAGCGCTGGCGCCGGCTGCGCGCCGCAATCCACGAGCAGGTCTGCCGCGAGGGCTTCAACCCGCAGCTGAACGCGTTTGTCCAGTTCTATGGCGCCGCCGAGCCCGACGCCAGCCTGCTGCTGCTGCCGCTGGTCGGCTTTCTGCCGGCGAACGATCCGCGCGTCCACGGCACGGTCGACCTGATCACGCGGCGGCTGCTGCGCGAGGGCTTCGTGGCGCGCTACCCCACCGAAACTGGCGTCGACGGCCTGCCGGCCGGCGAGGGCGCGTTTCTGATCTGTACCTTCTGGCTCGCCGATAACCTGGTGCTGCAGGGCCGCGCCGCCGAGGCGCGCGCGATCTTCGAGCGCCTGCTGGCGCTGCGCAACGATGTCGGCCTGCTCGCCGAGCAGTACGACCCACGCGCGCGCCGGCTGGTGGGCAACTTCCCGCAGGCATTTTCGCACGTTGGCCTGATCAACACCGCCTGCAACCTCACGAACGCGGCCGGCCCGCCGCCGACCGGCAGCACCACAGCGCGCGCCGCCCGCACGAAGCCAGCTGATCCGGCGCGGAGCGGTACGTCTCGGCCCTCGTGGCGCTACTCGGGCGGGTACTCGGCCTCGACATCTGCCTCGTACTCGGCCTCGGCAGCGGGCCGCAGCTCCACCGTCGTGCTGATCTGCGCGGCGGTCGCGCCAGTGCTTTTCTCGCGCAGCCGCGCCACAACGGCGTGATCACAATCGCCGAGTAGATCGCCGCAAGCCGGTACACCCGCCTGCGATACTCGGGCACCGTAGCGACGACCTGCTCGCGCACGACGCGCTGCACAAACGACATGGTTCCTCTTCAACCTGCGACCTCCGGCAGGGACGGAAGACAGAAGACCAAGGACAAATAGCGCGGTCTCCTGACTTCAACCTGCGACCTCCGGCAGGGACGGAAAACAGTGACCCGCGTCGTACGTCGGTTCTGCCTGCGGCGGCAGGGTGCTGCCGAGCGCCTGTGCCCAGAGGGTAGCGCGAGCGCCACCCTCTGGGCACAATAAACAAGGAGCGCTCTGCGAAGCCACAAACACCCACTGCGCCACTCGTGCCGATAACAGCAGTCCTTGTACGCGTTCGCGCGGCCGGGCTCAGGCGCGGGTGGCCACCACCTCGAGGTACTCGCTCGGCAGCGCCAGCGTGCCATCGCCGCCCTGGTTGAAGCGCCCCATCAGCTCGGTCAGGTCGGCCGCCAGGCCAGCCTGGCCAGCGGCGTCAAGCGCCGCGAAGGCCTTCAGCATTGGCCCGTAGTAGGTGCGGAACACCTCCAGGAAGTGCT
>CALLYN010000646.1 GCA_937858455.1 uncultured Kouleothrix sp. | reverse complement strand
ATCTCGATCGCGCAACCGAGCAGGCGATTGTCGACGTGCTGCAAGGCCTGAAGAAGAGCGGGCTCACACTCATCTGCGTATCGCACAGTGCTTTTATTATGGAATGCGCCGATCGCGTGATACACCTCAAAGACGGCAAAATTCGTATCGCAGAGGCTGGTAAAATACAGCCAAAACGAACCACGCCGAGGAAAAAATGAATTTCATCCGCTTTTTACTGCGCCGGCTTTATCTGATTGCATTTATCGCGCGCAAGCATTTCATCCGTAATGCCCTTTCTTCGATTGGGCTTTTCTTATCACTACTCGTTGTCATTACTATACTCGGCGTGCTGGAGCCGGTAAAGAAAATGATCCGCCAGAAAATGGAATCGAGTCTGCCACCGCAGACGATTCGCCTCGTGCCCGAGCTTTCGGTCATGGGTAAGGGAAACAAAAACTGGAATCTCTTCCGCAAAGAACAGGATAACCTGATGCCGATCAATGCGCGAATGCTCGAGCGCGCCAAACAATGGGGCAATAAGGGTGATGTGCGGCAGGTCAGCGCAACACAACTACTGCAGCAGCCAGCGATCGGTCGTTTCGAAGATCCGATTCTTTCGCAACTCGGCTTTCAGTTTGACCTGGTACTGCAAGGCGTGCCGCAACCGATGCTGAAGCCGCTGATGCGCTGCCGGGCGCCCTATAAAGGCGTGCAGGTCGAAGACAAAGACGGCAAAATGATCGATGAGATACCGGTCGTTGTGCCCGAGACCTATCTCGAAATCATGTACGCCTACGCCATGATTAACGGCCTGCCCAATATCAGCGCCAACAACCTTGTCGGCATGAGGCTGCGCGCGCAGCTCGGGCAGCTCAAGCAGCCGCGACTGCGCCGGGATCAGCAGGCGAATGGCGTACTGGATCGGCGCGACATGTTCTACCAGCTCCAGCGCGTCGAGTAGCTCCAGCAGCTCGACATAACCGTCGAGCGTCGTCCACGGCGTAAATGTCACAAACGTCGGGTTGAGCGCCAGGCCGATCGTGCGCAGCAGCCCAGCCGCGCGCACGAAGTCGTCGCGGGTATGGCGCTTGTCGAAGCGCGCCAGCGTCGCGTCGTCGATCGACTCGACCGCGCTGGTGACGAACAGGCAGCCGGTGTCGCGCAGCGCCGGCAGCAAGGCCGCGTGGCGCAGCAGGTGCTCGACCTTGATCGTCACGTCGTAGGTGATCGCGGGGAGCTCGGCGTGCAGCGCGCGCACCAGCGCCAGCGCGTGCCCCGGCCCGTTGAAGAAGTCGGGGTCGCCAAAGGTGATATGGCGCGCGCCGCCGGCCACCTGGCGGCGAATATCTTCCAGCACCACGTCGCGCTGCACCACGCGGAAGCGCCCGCCGTACACCGGCACGATCGGGCAGTGCCGGCAGGTGTGCTTGCAGCCGCGGCTGGCCTCGGTGTAGCCGGCGGTGCGCCGCTCGCCGCCGCCCATGTCGACATACGCGTACGCCGCGAGGCCGGGCAGCGCGGCGCGATCGGGCGGCAGAAACGCCTGGCGCCCCAGCGAGATGCGCGGCTCCGGCTGTGTGAAAGACGAAAGATCAAAAACCAAGGACGAAAGCTGGCTCTGAATTGGCGCTATGCTTTGGTCATTCGTCTTTGGCCGTTCGGCGGCCTTAGCGACACGCGCGTACAGCGCAGCCAGCCCGCTCTCGAACTCGCCGCCGAGGATCGTGGCCACGCCAAGCTCGCGCAGCCACGGCTCGTTGAGCGGCGCGTACAGGCCGTAGCAGCACAGGTGCGCGCCAGGGGCGGCCGCACGCACTTGGGCGATCACGCCGGCGGCCAGGCGCGTGGCGGTGTGCATCGGCAGGTACAGCGCCACCAGGCCCGCGCCGGCCACTGCAGCCGCGTCAAACTGCTGCACCGCCAGGTCGAGGCACTGCACCTGCGCGCCGGCGGCGGCGAGCCACGCAGCGGGCGATGCCAGGCCGAACGGCTGGTGGCCTAGCTCGTAGGTTGAGATCAGCGTTACGCGCATGTTCGGGCTTCGCATCCATTCGCAATTGTGCGCCCCGAGTATACACGAGTGCGCGGGCTGTGCGCAAATGCGCTATGGGCAGAGATGAACGGGCGCCGTAGCCGCGAGCGCGTGATGCGCGGATGCCTCAGGGCACGGCGGCCGGTGCTGGCGCGCCCTGAGGCATCCGCCGTCTCGGCTGATAGAGCGATCAGATACAGGCTGAACAATCCGTGCCAATCGTGGGCATCCACACGAGCATCATGTATAAGGTGCGGCGTGCTTGCTTTTCCAGCGGGCATAGCTTGCGTGGCGCGAGCGACGCAGAACGCCCGCCGAGCAGTGTTGCTCGGCGGGCGAGGGATGGGCGCCGGGTTTAGCTGCGGCCGCCGGCCAGCCTGGCGACGCGCTCGGGCAGGTGCGGGCGCACGGCGTTCAGCGCGCGCCGCGCCACGTAGGCGGCCAGCCGCTCGAAGCCAATCACGCGGGCGCTGCCGTAGGCGGCGATCAGCAGCACGTGGATCAAGATCACCCGGCCGTCAAACGCCAGCGTGCCAATGCCCGTCAGGATCACGTTCGTCACCAGCAGAATGCCGCCGAGCGAGGCCGGCCGCATCAGCACGCCGCTGATCAGCGAGAGCGCCACCGCCATCTCGAGGAACGGCATCGCGTGCGACAGCATCGGCGTGATGCCCGAGCTGACCATGAAGGCGGCGACGCCGCGGTAGAAGGCGAACGGAACCGGCATGGTGCCCTTAGCCACCAGCTTCAGCAGGTCGCCCGAGGGGTCGCTGG
>CALLYN010000645.1 GCA_937858455.1 uncultured Kouleothrix sp. | reverse complement strand
TGAGCTTGGGCACGGTAGCCTCGCAGTAGGCGTACAGCAGCTTGGCGCCGTGGCGGATGATCCCGCCGTACTCCTGCTGCGTGCCGGGCAAGAAGCCGGGCACATCGACGAACGTGACCAGCGGGATGTTGAAGGCATCGCAGAAGCGCACGAAGCGCGCGGCCTTCACCGACGAGTCGATATCGAGCACGCCGGCCAGGTGCGCGGGCTGGTTCGCCACAACTCCCACCGGGAAGCCGTCGAGCCGGGCGAAGCCGATGACGATATTGCGCGCCCAGAAGGGCTGAACCTCGAAGAAGAACCCGTCGTCGACAACCGCGTCGATCACCTGCTTGATATCGTAGGGCTTGCGCGGGTTGTCGGGGATGATCGACTGGAGCGCCTCGTCCATGCGCTCGGGGTCGTCGGCGGGCGGCTGGTAGGGCGGGTCGTCCAGGTTGTTCAGCGGCAGGAACGACAGCAGGGTGCGCAGCTGCTCGAACGCCTCGTCTTCGCCGTCGGCGGCGAAATGCGCCACGCCGCTCCGCGAGTTGTGGGCCATGGCGCCGCCCAGCTCTTCAAAGCCTACGTCCTCGTTCGTGACGGTTTTGATCACGTCGGGGCCGGTGATGAACATCTGCGACGAGCCCTTGACCATGAGGATGAAGTCGGTCATGGCCGGCGAGTAGACCGCGCCGCCGGCGCAGGGCCCGGCGATCACCGAGAGCTGCGGGATGACGCCCGAGGCCATGACGTTGCGGTAGAAGATCTCGGCGTAGCCGCCCAGGCTGACCACGCCCTCCTGGATGCGCGCGCCGCCCGAGTCGTTCAGGCCGATGCACGGCACGCCCATGCGCAGGGCCAGATCCATCACCTTGCAGATCTTCTCGGCGAACACCTCGCCGAGCGAGCCGCCGAAGACGGTAAAATCCTGAGCGAACACGCACACCGCGCGGCCGTCGATCGTGCCATGGCCGGTGATCACGCCGTCGCCAAGCGGCTTGCGGTGCGACATTCCAAAGGCCGAGGTGCGATGCACCGCAAAGGCATCGAGCTCGACAAACGAGCCGGGGTCGAGCAGCGCGTCGATGCGCTCGCGCGCGGTGAGCTTGCCGCGGGCATGTTGCTTCTCGGCCGCCTGCGGGTCGGTGGTGCGTGCCTCGGCGCGGCGGCGCCGCAGATCGTCGATGCGTTCCTGAGTGGTTTTCATGGGTAACTCCGGCATAGCGGCGGGCGAGGCCGCCGAGCGGCTCGGCAATCGCGCGCCTCGGGCGCGCTCCGGCGCAATCATACCACGGGCCGGTTCTGATCGAGTTCAGCTTGAGCGTGCTGCGGCGATTTTCCGAATCGCCGAAGTGGTGCTATTATGCCGCGCATCCAGACAGCACAAAATGAATAGGTAGGCCATATGCTTGAGATCGTTGGGCGTATTGTGGTCTTTGCGGTAGGCGTTGCGATTGTGGCTGGGACATTTCTTTCGGCGGTGCGGACATTTGTGCTGCCGCGCAGCGCGCCCGATCAGCTCACGCGGGTGATCTTTCTGCTGGTGCGGCGCTGTTTCGACATCGTGCTACGGCGCGCGCCAGCGTACGAGGATCGCGACCGCGTGATGGCGCTGTACGCGCCGCTGGCGCTGCTGGCCATGCCGCCAGTATGGCTGATCTGCGTGCTCAGCGGCTACATGGCGATGTACTGGGCGATTGGCGTGGCAAGCTGGCGCGCGGCATTCCGCGCCAGCGGCTCGTCGCTGCTGACGCTGGGCTTCGCGCCGCTCGATACCCTGGGCGAAACAATGCTAGGCTACAGCGAGGCCACGCTCGGGCTGATCCTGGTGGCGCTGCTGATCGCCTACCTGCCGACAATCTACGGCGCGTTTCAGAAGCGCGAGACCGCGGTGACGCTGCTGGAGGTGCGCGCTGGGTCGCCGCCCTCGGCGGTGGAGCTGTTTCTGCGCTTCCAGCGGCTGAAGCGCATGGACAAGCTGAACGAGCTGTGGACCAGCTGGGAAATCTGGTTCTCCGAGGTCGAGGAAAGCCACACCTCGCTGCCGGCGCTGGCGTTCTTCCGCTCGCCGCAGGCCGATCACTCGTGGATCACCGCGGCCGGCGCGGTGCTCGACGCGGCGGCATTGTCGGCCTCGACGATCGACATCCCGCGCGATGTCCAGGCCGACCTGTGCATCCGCGCCGGCTACCTGGCGCTGCGCCGCATCGCCGATTTCTTCGACATCGCGCACGACACCAACCCCAGCGGCACAATCAGCATCTCGCGCGCCGAGTTCGACGGAGCCTGCAGCCAGCTGGAGGCCGGCGGCGTGGCGCTGAAGCCCGATCGCGACCAGGCCTGGCGCGACTTCGTGGGCTGGCGGGTGAACTACGACCGCGTGCTGCTGGCGCTGTGCGGCCTGACGATGGCGCCGTGGGCGCCGTGGTCGTCGGATCGCTCGCTGCGCATCGGGCGGGCGCCGCTCAAGCTGCGGAATCGCCGAGCAGCCGGGTGAGCTGCTCGCCGAGCAGGCCCTCGAGGTAGGGCGTGACGCCCCAGAGCTGCTTGAGCGCGCGGTACTCGGCGGCGAACTGCGGATCGCCGGGCGGGGCGGCCCTCACCGCGCGGATCATCAGGTTCTTGGCGGTGTGCTCGGCCGCGACGAACTCGATCACCTCGGCGCGGTAGCCCATGATCCGCAAGATCAGCGCGCGAAACGTGTCGGTGAGCATGTCGCCCAGGCGCTGCCTGAGTA
Source organism: uncultured Kouleothrix sp. (assembly GCA_937858455.1). Classification (GTDB taxonomy): domain Bacteria; phylum Chloroflexota; class Chloroflexia; order Chloroflexales; family Roseiflexaceae; genus Kouleothrix. The sequence goes on along the minus strand of CALLYN010000645.1, from coordinate 1,498 downwards.
TGCCGTGGCGCAGCACCGGCCGGAACAGCTCGTTGTCGAAGCGGTCGTTCAGCTCGTGGTGGCAGCACGGCGCCACCACGAGCATGCGCGCGCCGTGGCGGATGCCCTGGGCGATCGCCTCGTCGGTGGCGGTGTCGCAGGCGTGCAGCGCCACCACCAGGTCGGGCGCGTGCTCGGGGCTGAATTCGATGATCGGCGTATGCGTGAAGCACAGGCCGGTGTAGCTCAGGCCGGCGGCCTGGTCGGCGCACCTGGCGATCAGCTCGGCGTTGGTATCGACGCCCACCAGCTGCGCGGGGATGCCGCGGATCTCGTTCAGGTAGTGGTAGAGCGCGAACGTCAGGTAGGCCGCGCCGCAGCCGCAGTCGAGCACATTGATCGGCGAATGCTCGAAGCGGCCCAGCTCGCCGCCGGCGTCGGCAAGCTTGATGAACTCGTTGATCTGCGCGAGCTTGCCCTGCATAGCCGGCCGCACCTGGCCGTGCTCGTTCACAATGCCGATCGCGTGCAGAAACGCGTCGGGCTGGCCTGGCGGCAGCGGCAGCGCCTTGGCGCGGTTATGCGCCAGATCCGGCGCGGCGGCCTGCTCGGGCGCGCGGCGGTGGCGGTGGATCAGCGCCTTGCCCTTCTTGGTGATCTGGACCTGAATGTCTTCGTCGCGCGTCTGCAGCACCAGCGAGCTATACCCGATGCCCAGCGCCTCGTCGAGCCGGGCGGCGGCCTCGGCGCCGGCATAGTTCTTCGACACGTCTTTCTTGGCGTCGAAGTACGAGAACTGCAGGTGCCGCCCGGCGCGCAGCTCGACCGGGCGGACGACGATCTGGCGCCACGGGGCCGCCGGCCCGCGCACGATCCCTCGCATTGTGAGCCGCACGAACGCCTGCTCGTCGAACACCGCGCGCGCTATCAGCGCCTTGTAATCTTCTGTCATTGCTCCGTGCCTAACGGGCGGATATGTCAATCCGTCCCATGGTCGGGCGGATATGTCAATCCGCCCCTACATCGGTCGGGCGGATGTGTCGGGCGGTTCCATGGTCGGCGGATATATCGGGCGGATATGTCAATCCGCCCCATGGTCGGGCGGATATGTCAATCCGCCCCATGGTCGGGCGGATATGTCAATCCGCCCCTACATCGATCGGGCGGATATGTCGATCCGCCCCTACATCGGTCGGGCGGATATGTCAATCCGCCCCATGGTCGGGCGGATATGTCAATCCGCCCCCTATATCCTCGATCCGCCGCCACACCATGCCGGCGGCACCTCGCGCCGTCACTCGTCGCCGTGCCGCGCGGCCCAGTCGAGCGCGCCCTCGACGGTGTCGAACGCGCCTTCAACCTGGGCATGGTAGGCGCGCTTGAGCAGCGCGCCGAGGTGCGGCCCCGGCTGCACGCCCCGGTCGATCAGGTGGCGGCCGAGCAGCAGCGGCGCGGGCGGGCCGTGGACTACGCTCTGCCCCAGCGCGGCCTCGACGAACGGCGCGGCAGGGTTGCTGGG
>CALLYN010000644.1 GCA_937858455.1 uncultured Kouleothrix sp. | reverse complement strand
GGCTAAGCGCGCCGCCTGCGTAGGCCCTAAAGAAAGTTCAGGGAGCGGCGAAGCCGCCCCCGAACCCCCACCATACAGCAGTGACCAGCCAGATGGCATACGCTAGCCCTAACGGCAAGCTTCTTGCAGCTGCGCCTGGCGCTGAGCGCTGGCGCGCGCTGCCTGCGTAGGATGCTTGGGGCGCCAGCGGCCGGCGAACAAGCAGGGTTGCGCGTGGCATTGCATGCCCGCAACCCTCGCGCGTAGGATTGAGCGAAGCTGTATGGTACCAAATTCGCTTGATTACTGACACTTTGGTGGGGGTTTGGGGGCGGCTTCGCCGCCCCCAAACTTCTTATTGTATTGCACGACGTGGCGAAGCCACGTCGTGCAATACACCCTATACGTGATCAAGCGAATAGCGTATGAAGGGGGAACGGATGCGTATCTTGATACTCGGCGGCGACGGCTACCTGGGCTGGCCAACTGCGCTGCACCTCTCGCAGCGCGGCCACACCGTGGCAGTAGCCGATAACTTTGCCCGCCGCGCGTGGGATCACGAATTGGGCGCCGAAAGCCTCACGCCTATCCGCTCGCTGCACGAGCGCCTGGCGGCGTGGCGTGCGCTCAGCGGCCACGAGATCACACCCTGGATCGGCGACCTGTGCGACGCGGCGTTTGTCGACGATATGCTGCGCGCGTTTGTGCCCGAGGCGGTGGTACACTTCGGCGAGCAGCGCAGCGCGCCGTACTCGATGATCGACCGGCGGCACGCCGTGTTCACCCAGGTGAACAATATCACCGGCACGCTCAACCTGCTGTACGCCCTGGCCGAGCACGCGCCCGATTGCCACCTGGTGAAGCTCGGCACCATGGGCGAGTACGGTACGCCAAATATCGACATCGAAGAGGGATATATCACGATCGAGCACAAGGGCCGCTCCGACACGCTGCCGTTCCCCAAGCAGCCCGGCAGCTGGTACCACGCCAGCAAGGTGCACGACAGCCACAATATCATGCTGGCCTGCCGGATCTGGGGCCTGCGCGCCACCGACCTGAACCAGGGCGTGGTGTATGGCGTCGACACGCCCGAGATCGCCGCCGACGAGCGGCTGCGCACGCGCTTCGACTACGACGCGGTTTTTGGCACGGCGCTGAACCGATTCCTAGTGCAGGCGCTGGCCGGCGTGCCGCTGACGGTGTACGGCCAGGGCGGCCAGACGCGCGGCTTTCTCGATATCCGCGACACGCTGGCCTGCGTCGAGCTGGCGATTACGCACCCGGCCGAGCGCGGCCAGTTCCGGGTGTTCAACCAGTTCACCGAGCAGTTCGACGTGGCCGGGCTGGCGCACGCGGTGCGCGAGGCGGCGCAGGTATTTGGCCTGAATGTGCGCATCGAGCACATCGCCAACCCGCGCGTCGAGCGCGAGGAGCACTATTACAACGCCAGCAACACGCACCTGCTCGACCTAGGGCTCCAGCCGCATTTCCTCAGCGACACGCTGATCGAGTCGGTACTGCGCGTGCTGATGCGCTACCGCGAGCGCATTCGCCCCGAGCTGATGCTGCCCGCCGTCGACTGGCGCCGCATCCGCAACTAGCACAGCCGGGCGCGAGCTTGCTCTTGCTTCGTGAGCGGTTCTATTCTCCGTATTGTGTCCATTTTCCGCGCAGAGCGCGGAAAATGGACACAGAAGATCAACAAATACCCGAAAGCCAGTGACCAGGCCTGGCCGCGCTTGTGCCTGCGCTCGATCTCCTTTATACTCCCGGCATCGTGCAAGCATAGCCTACGCGGTGGAAAGGAAGCGAAGGTGCCCGGCTGGCAAATTCTCGTGGCGACGCTGGCGGCGTACGCGCTTGGCTGCATCGCCAGCGCGTACTACCTGGTGCGCGTCGTCAAAGGGCAAGACATCCGCACTCTCGGCAGCGGCAATGTCGGCGGGCGCAACGCCGGCCGCGTGCTCGGGCGCGCCGGTTTTGCCGCCGTGGCCGTGCTCGACGCGCTGAAGGGGCTGCTGGCGGTGATGCTGGCGCGCTACCTCGGCGTAGGCGGCTGGGGCCTGCTGCCGGTGATGCTGGCCGCGGTGGCCGGGCACATCTGGCCGGCGCAGCTGGGCTTTCGCGGCGGCAAGGGTATTGCCACCATGGTTGGCGCGCTGCTGGCCTACAACTACGTTATCCCGCTGCTACTGGCCGGCATGGTGCTGGCGCTGCTCGCACTTCTGCGCAGCTTCACGCTGGCGGGGATGCTGGCGATCGGCCTGCTGCCGCTGCTGGCGCTGGCGCTGGGCTACCCGGCCGACACAGTGGTGGCGCTGGTGCTGCTCGCGGCGCTGGCGATCTATGCGCACCGCCACAACCTGCTGGCGCGGCTGCGGCCGGCCAGCGGGCGCGCCTAACGGTACATCCGCGATGCCGTACAAACCGAGGAGCAGGACGTGTTTGGAACGCTTCAGTTCAAGATCGCCAGCGAAGCCGATGAATTCGAGCAGATCCACCGGCTGAACTACACCACGTTTGTCGAAGAGATCCCGCAGCACTCGGCGAACCCAAGCCAGGCGCTGATCGATAAATTTCATCGGGAGAACACCTATATCATCTGCCTCGACCACGGCCGGGTGGTGGGGATGATCGCGGTGCGTGCCAACCGCCCGTTCTCGCTCGACACCAAACTCGCCGATCTCGACAGCTACCTGCCGCCCGGCCGCAAGCTGTGCGAGCTGCGCCTGCTGGCCGTCGAGAAGAAGTACCGCAACGGCTGGGTGTTCTGGGGCATGGGCAAGGTGCTGGCCGAGCACTGCCTGCAGCGCGGCTATGAGCTGGCGCTGATCTCGGGAACCACGCGCCAGCAGAAGCTGTACCGCCACCTCGGGTTTCTGCCGTTTGGCCCGCTGGTGGGCCAGCCCGGCGCGCAGTTCCAGCCGATGTATTTGTCGCTCGAGGCATTCCAGCGGCGCGCGCGTATGTTCCGCCGCGCACTTGGCCGCGACACCGTCGCACCAGAGCTGCAGGAGATGATGCTGAGTGAGTTTTCGGAGGAGTAGCGATGGCCAGCGCCGATGCCTACCCATACCGCACGAGCGTCGAGGTGGCGTTTCACGACCTCGACCTGCTTGGGCATGTGAATAACGTCGTATTTCTGACCTACCTGGAAACCGCGCGGGTCAAGTTCCTGTGCCAGATGCTCGATCTGGCGCATCCTGCCGAGCTGCCGGTGATCCTGGCGGAAGTGACGGCGACATACAAAGCGCCGGCGTTTTTTGGCGAGGTGCTGACAATCGGCGTCGGCGTGTCGCGCTTTGGCGGCAAAAGCTTCGACATGCTGCACAGCATCAGCGGCGGCGATGGCCGGCTGGTGCTGGTGGCGCGCACGGTGCTGGTGGCCTACGACTACGCCACCCGCACCACGGTGGCCGTGCCCGAGCAGTTGAAGCAGCGCGTGCTGGAGTTTCAGGCCGGCTGGCAGCCGCCTATGTAGCCGCCGGCACCAGCGGCAGCCGCACGGTGAAGACCGCGCCACCCTTGGGCGTGCTCGCCAGGATGATATCGCCGCCGAGGCGCCGGCACAGCCGCCGGCTGATCAGCAGCCCCAGGGCCACGCCGCTGTGCTCGGGGAGGCTGCCAATCTCGAATTGCGCCTGCTCGTCGAACAGCTGCTGCACCAGGTTGGGCGGAATGCCGGCACCGGCGCCGGCCACGGTGATCGCGACCCAGTCGCCGCCGGCGTCGCCCACAATCGAGGCGTCAAGCAGCACCTTGCTGGCGCTGGTGAGCCGTGCGGCACCGGCCAGCAGGTTGAACAAAACCTGGCGCACCTTCGCAGCGTCGGAGTGCATGCTCGAAATCTCGGGCGCGATCGAGAGCTTCAGCGTGTTATTGCGCGCTAGCATCGCCGGCTGTATCGCGGTGGCCACGTCGGCGAGCAGCGCCGGCAGCGCGAACGGCGCGATCTCGATCGCCAGGCGGCCCGCCTCCATATTCGCGATGTCGAGCACGCCATTGATCATGTTGCGCAGATTGTAGCTGGCCGCCAGAATGCGGTCGAGGTCGCCAATGCATTGGCTTTCGTGCTGCTCTTCGGCGTGCATGCGCAGCAGCTCGGCGTAGCCCATGATCGTGGTGAGCGGGGTGCGCAGCTCGTGGCTCATGCTGGCGATAAACGCCGTCTTGGCTCGGCTTGCGGCCTCGGCCGCGTCTTTGGCAAGCAGCAGCTCGATCTCGGCGCGCTTGCGGCTGGCGATCTCCTGGTGCAGGTGCTCGCGCTCGGCGGCGAGCTCGTGGGCCTGTGCCTGGGTTTGCTTGCTCAGGTCGCGCAGCAGGCCCACAAGGTAGCCGGCGGCAGGCACCACGATATTGGCCGGTAGCGCTTGAAAGAAGAGCAGCTCGAGGTTGAACTCGGCGCCGACCAGGCTGAATAGCACGGTGGTGGCAATATTCAGCACCAGGCCGGTGATCAGGCCGCCAGCGCGCCCAAGCAGCCAGCCTGCCACCAGCACCGGCACAATGCCGATCGGCGCGACGCCGTTTTTGGCCACTGGGTAGAGCACCACGAACAGCGCGATGTAGCCCAGACATAGGCCAACAACCGTGGCGATATGGCGCCGCTGGGGACGCGCCGAGTAGCGAATAGCTCCAGGGATATTCACAGGTGTGCTCACAGTATGGCTTCGGCTTGGAAGCAATGGTCATTGAGTGTTTGCTTTACCATGAATCATACCACAGCCCGCGTACCAATGCATAGATCCACCAGCGACGAGCGGTGGTCGTACCGACGTTTGCGCGCCAGGGTAGGGGAAGAGGGCCGACGTTGCAGAGCCCTGTGCCCGGCCGATTGACAGCCGCGCGCGCGCGTGCTACACTCCGCGTCATAATCGATAGTAAACGACGTCGATGAGAACCAGTAGGCACCCCGCCGGGCGCCCAGCGAGTCGAGGCAGGTGCGAGCTCGATCAGCAGGCCGGTGCCGAACCCCTTCTCAGAGCGGCCGCCCCTGGCGGCCCACGTCGCCGCCGAGGGCGAGCGCCAGCCGGTTAGCCGCGCTGCCGCACTAGTCGCCATAAGGTTGGCCGGTATGCCCGCCGTGACACGGGCGCGCCCTCGCGCATCGCTGCGGCGTGCGCGGCGGCGGCAGAGTGGGGGCGCCTGCCCCAACCAAGGTGGTACCACGGTTCAGCCGTCCTTGAGCGAGAAGCTCAGGGGCGTTTTTTGTTGGGCTGCGCTTGATCCCGCACCTCGCCTAATACCAAAGCGATCGAGAGGTTTGCCAATGCTGGACGGAGGATGGAGGACAGGAGACTGCGCTATTTGTTCTTGGTCTTCTGTCTTTTGTCCCTGCTGCAGTCGCATGGTCAAGCCGTATTGGTATAACAGGGCAGGGAGCGATGCGTCTGGCGTGTATGAAACGCAAAATCAGTGCAATCTGTAGATGGTACAGGAGGTTCTATGCGACTTTCGACATTGTTTGGGCGCACGCTGCGCGATGCCCCCTCCGAGGCCGAGAGCACGGCGCACCAGCTGGTGCTGCGGGCCGGGCTGGCGCGCGCGCTGCTCGCAGGCGGCTACGCGCTGCTGCCGCTGGGTATGCGCGTGGCGCGGCGCATCGAGGCGATCATGCACGCCGAGCTGGCGCGGATCGGCGCGCAGGAATTTCGCACGCCGGTGGTGCAGGCGGCGGCGCTGTGGGAGCAGAGCGGGCGCTACAGCGAGTATGGGCCGGCGATGCTGCGCTTCAGCGACCGATCCGAGCGCGCGCTGATCGTCGCGCCAACCCACGAAGAGGCGGTGGCCGAGCTGGCGCGCCGCGAGGTGACGTCGTACCGCCAGCTGCCGGCGATCATCTACCAGATCCATACCAAGTACCGCGACGAGCTGCGCGTGAAGGGCGGCCTGATGCGCATGCGCGAGTTCACAATGCTCGACGCCTACTCGCTCGACGCCGACGACGCCGGGCTCGATGCGACCTACGAGCTGCTGGCCGGGGCGTTCGAGCGCGTGTTCGAGCGCTGCGGTGTGCGCTACGTGGCTGTCGAGGCCAGCGCCGGCGAGATGGGCGGCCGCGAGCCGCGCGAGTATATGGCGATCTCGCCGGGCGGCGAAGATACCCTCGCGATCTGC
>CALLYN010000643.1 GCA_937858455.1 uncultured Kouleothrix sp. | reverse complement strand
CGGCCGGGTAGTCGGCGCGGTCGCGCCACCATGAGATGTGCGCAGCGACGGTGTCCGCGTCGCTGTCGGGGGCGGCGGTCAGCGCGATCGAGCTCGACGGCCGCCCGCTCACCCTCGGCCTCACCAAAGCCGAATAAGCCTAGGGCTTACGCAGCTGCTGTTCGGCTTCCCAAAGCCGCGCACGTTGCCTGTGGCAGTGATCATCGTGTGTCCATTTTCCGCGCTGCGCGCGGAAAATGGACACGTCCAAAAGGAAAGTACCACTCTGCCGAAGACTGAGCACGCCAACCGCGTAAGCCCTAAAGCCATCTATCGGAACGTGTACGGGCGCGGTGCGGCGCTCGAACCAGCTTCGCAGCAGCCCCTAGCCGCCCGGCGCAGGCATGGCCGGCGCGCCAGGCGCGGAATGCTGCAGCAACAGCGCGACCACGCGCCGGTTCTCCATTGCGGCCTGCTCGTCGGCGATGATCGACGTGGCGATCACGTTCTCTTCGGGCGTGAGCGCGACCAGCTCTTCGGCATCCAGATCCTCGAAGATCGGCAGCGTGCCAGTGCGGCGGATGTAGGCGGCGTACGTTTCGACCTGGTCGGGGGTCAGCAGCGCCGCCAGCTGGCCGGCGTAGCGCCGGTACCCCTCGATCAACTCGGCATCGCGCGACGGCGACAGGCCAATCAGCGCATCGTAGATTGTGCTCATGGGCGCCCCTTTCTGATGCGGCTCGCGGTACACCGGCATCTTAAGCACATCCCGTTCCATGGCCGCAAGCGGCTACGAGCACGCAGACGGGGTATAATAGACTTCAGCTGTTTCCGAGAAAGTCTAATCGCGCCACGAACACCCTGTGGCCAGGCCGCGCAAGCAAACAGGAGCGCCATGAGCAACCTTCGCCCACCCACTCGCGCCGAGCTACTGGCCGCGGCCGGCCGCACGATCCCCGATATCATCGCCCCTGGCCTGCTTGTGCTGTTCTGCGGGATCAACCCCGGCCTGTACTCCGGCGTCACCGGACATCACTTCGCGCGGCCGGGGAATCGCTTCTGGCCAACGCTGCACGCCGCCGGCTTCACGCCGCGCCGGCTGCAGCCGAGCGAAGAGCGCGAGCTGCTGCCGCTGGGCTATGGCATCACCAATCTTGTTGCGCGCGCCACCGCCACCGCCGACGAGCTGGCCCCGGCCGAGCTGGTTGCGGGCGGCGCGCTGCTGCGCGAAAAGGTCGGCAAGCTCCGGCCGCGCATCCTGGCGGTGCTGGGCGTCACGGCATACCGCGCCGCGTTCGGCCAGCCACGCGCCACGCCGGGCCGCCAGGATGCGCGCTTGGGCGACACGCTGGTGTGGGTGCTGCCCAACCCCAGCGGGCTGAATGCGCACTACCAGGCCGCCGATCTCGCACGCGTCTACGGCGAGCTGCGCCTGGCGGCCGAGCAGCTGGCGGAATGAGCCCGCCCACCCCGGCCACACTGGTCGTCGTCACCGGGCCGCCAGCCACCGGCAAAACCGCCCTCAGCCGCCGCCTGGCCAGCGACCTGCGCCTCCCGCTGCTGGCGCGCGACGCGCTCAAAGAGATCCTGTTTGATACGCTTGGCTGGAGCGACCGCGCCTGGTCGCGCCGGCTAGGCGCCACCAGCTACGAGCTGTTGTTCCACGCCGCCGAGCTGCTCATGCGCGCCGGTGGCCCGTTCATCCTCGAGAGCAACTTTCAGCACGAGCCAAACTCGGCGCGGATCGCGGCACTCGCACAACGCTACAGCTACCAGCCTTTCCAGATCCGCTGCTACGCCGACCCGGCGGCAATCCTCGAGCGCATGCAGCGGCGCAGCGGCAGCGGCGAGCGCCACCCCGGCCATGTCGAGCAGCAGGAGCTTGTGGGCCTCAGCGCCGCCGGTATGGTCGGCGCCATGCCACCACTCGCGATCGGCGGCACGCGGATCGACCTCGACACCAGCGACTTCACACGCCTCGACTACCCCGCTTTGCTGACGGCGCTGCGCCAGGCGCTCGGCCAGTAGCAGCCGCGCGCTGCACAGCTGTTGGGCAGCAAATGTGTCAGCTTTGCGCACTAGAATCGGGCAAATCTATCCATTCTCTGCCTTGACATCCGGCGATCTTACGGTTAAAATAATGCGAGATTTGATAGATTTGATAGATTTCCTGATAGATTTAAACGTATGGCACACCAAGCAGTGTTGAGCGAGCGCGGCGCAGCGAGCCACGAGCATGGCCACGTCGCGATCGTAGGCGGCGGCATCACCGGGCTGAGCGCGGCCTTCTACCTCGAGCGGGCTGCCCGCGCGGCCGGCATTCCGCTGCAGTGCACGCTGATCGAGCGCGACGCGCGCTGGGGCGGCAAGCTGCTCAGCGAAACCGTCGGCGAGTTTGTGGTCGAGGGCGGCCCGGACTCATTCATCACCCAGAAGCCGTGGGGCCTGCAGCTGGCGCGCGACCTGGGGCTGGCCGACCAGCTGATCCCAATCAGCGAGCGGCGCGGCAAGGTGTATGTGCTTTCGGGCGGGCGGCTGCGCCCGATGCCCGACGGCATGATGCTGGTAGTGCCGACGCGCATACTGCCATTCGCGCTCTCGCCGCTGATCTCGCCGTGGGGCAAGCTGCGCATGGCGCTCGACCTGCTCACGCCGCCACGGCGCGACGGCGCCGACGAGACGCTGGCCGAGTTCATCCGCCGGCGCCTGGGCCGCGAGGCGCTCGACAAGCTGGCCGACCCGCTCATGTCGGGCATCTACAACTCCGAAACCGAGCGGCAGAGCATTCTGGCAACTTTTCCGCGGCTGCGCGAGGTTGAAGCACGGCACGGCAGCCTGATCCGCGGCATGATCGCCCAGCGCGCGGCCGGCGCGGGCAAGCAGCCGGCAGGCGCGCCTTTTGTGACGCTGAAAAACGGCGTGGCCGGGCTCGCCAGCGCGCTGGTGAGCGCGATCGGCGGCACGCTGATGAGCGGGCGCGGCGTGGCGAGTTCTTCGGTCAGCCAGGCGACGCGGGCAGTTTCATCCATCTGCGCGTAGCTGGTTTCCAGCCCGATGCGGCGCGTGATTTCGTCTAATGCTTCGGTGTGCCGTTCGCTGTGCTGACGCAAATCGAGCTTGGCTAGATGCAGATCAAACGTGGCGACTTGGCGCATCAGCCGTTCGATGCCACGCGCGGCATAGGCCGATTGACCCGCGCGCAAACTGTCGCGTACGAGTCGCAGGTCTGCGTGAAGCTGCTGCCCCGTGCGATACACCTGTGAGTGTTCGGTCGTGCCGGTCAGGCGCGCGATGATCGGCAAACCGGGGCGAATCGAAATCAGCGCATCCTCACTGATGGCGGGTGACGTCACGCGCAACGCCTTGGTCAGCGCCTGATTGCGGTGCAGCGTGTTTTCGAGCCGCGTATAAATGTACGACAGCTTTTGC
>CALLYN010000642.1 GCA_937858455.1 uncultured Kouleothrix sp. | reverse complement strand
CCCCAGCTCGCCGGCCAGCCGCCCAACCTCGCGCTCATCCACGCCGTCCATCAGGTCGACCTTGTTGAGCACCGTGATCACCGGCCGGTGGTCGGCGCGCAGCTCCTTGAGCGTTTCGAGCACCGTGTCGGTCTGCTGCGCGGCGTTCTTGTGGGTGATGTCGAGCACGTGCAGCAGCACGTCGGCCTCGCGGATCTCTTCGAGCGTGGCGCGGAACGCGGCGACGAGCTGCGTCGGCAGCTTCTGAATAAAGCCGACCGTGTCGGTAAGCAGCGCCTGCTGGCCGCCGGGCAGCCCGATCTGGCGCGTGGTCGGGTCGAGCGTGGCGAACAGCCGATCCTCGGCGCGCACATTCGCGCCCGAGAGCGCGTTCAGCAGCGTGCTCTTGCCGGCGTTGGTGTAGCCCACCAGCGCGACGATCGGCACGCCGCTTTTGCGGCGGCGCTCGCGGTACTGCTCGCGGTGGCGGTGCACTTCTTCGATCTGGCGCTCGAGCAGGGCAATGCGATGCCCGATCATGCGCCGGTCGAGTTCGAGCTGCGTTTCACCGGGGCCGCGCAAGCCCACCACGCCACCAGCCGAGGCGCCACCGCCGCCGGCCTGGCGCTCGAGGTGCAGCCACTGGCGGCGCAGGCGCGGCAGCAGGTACTTGTACTGCGCCAGCTCGACCTGGATGCGGCCCTCGTGGGTGTGCGCGTGGGTCGCGAAGATGTCGAGGATCAGGCCGGTGCGGTCGAGCACCTGCACCTTGAGCGTTTCTTCGAGGTTGCGCGTCTGCGCCGGCGTCAGCTCGTCGTCGAAGATCACCAGGTCGTATTTCAGCTCGTCGCGCAGCGCGGCCACCTCTTCGGCCTTGCCCGGCCCGATGAAATGCTTGGGGAACTGCTGCTTGAGGCGCTGGTAGGTGCTGCCGACGACGTCGAGGCCGGCGGTATCGGCCAGCAGCGCCAGCTCTTGCAGCGAGTCTTCGGCGCTCCACGGGCTGCGCCCGCCCGTCAGCTCGGCGCCCACCAGAAAGGCGCGCTCGCGTGGCGCGCTGGTGGCGTGCAGCTTCTTGCCGTCGGCCGTGGTTTGGATGGTCTGCTCTTCGATCGTTTTACTCCTTAGGTTTGGCGCCAGCCAGAAGCGTTTGGGCGCGGTAGATCGCCCAGTTTGCTGCGCTTCAGACACAAACGCCCCGGCCGATGGCCGGAGCGCGCAATTCGTTTTGCTCGGTTGAAAGCGGATCGACGCTGGCCGCGATTGTGTGTGTGCTGTGGCCTGTATTGTAGCACGCCGGTTTGAACCCGGCAAGCCGGCCGCGCGCCGCGTGGCCGCAAGCCTGCTACAATACACGCCTGCATTCGCCCACCAGCAAAGCGGAGAACCACCATGAAAGTGCTCTTCATCGGCGGCACCGGCCTGATCAGCACCGCCTGCACGCGCCTGGCCGCCGAGCGCGGCATCGAGCTGTTTGTGCTCAATCGCGGCAGCCGCGCCGGCCTGCCGCCCGGCGCCACCAACCTCGTCGCCGATATTCGCGACGCCGACGCCAGCGCGCGCGTGCTGGCCGGCCACCACTTCGACGCCGTGGTCGACTGGGTGGCCTTCACGCCCGCCGACATCGAGCGCGACATCGAGCTGTTTCGCGGCAGAGCCGGCCAGTACATCTTTATCAGCTCGGCCAGCGCCTACCAGCGGCCGGTCGGGCACTTTCTGATCACCGAGAGTACGCCGCTGGCCAACCCGTTCTGGGATTACTCGCGCAACAAGATCGCCTGCGAAGAGCGGCTGATGCGCGCCTACCGCGACGAGGGCTTCCCTTTCACGGTGGTGCGCCCCTCGCTGACCTACGGCGACACGCAGATCCCGCTGGTGGTGAATAGCTGGCAGCTGCCCTACACCGCGATCGCGCGGCTGAAGCAGGGCAAGCCGCTGATCATCCCCGGCGACGGCACCTCGCTCTGGACGATCACGCACAACACCGACTTCGCCAAGGGCTTTGTCGGGCTGCTCGGCCACCAGCAGGCGATCGGCCACGCCTTCCATATTACCTCCGACGAGGTGCTGACCTGGGATCAGTTCTATGCCGCCGTCGCCGCCGCCGCCGGGCTCGAGCTGAAGGCCGTGCATATCGCCTCGGATTTCATCGCCGCGTGCCTGCCGGATATGCGCGGCAGCCTGGTGGGCGACAAAGTCACCAGCGTGGTGTTCGACAACAGCAAGATCAAGCGCTTTGTGCCGGATTTTTGCGCCACCACGCCGTTTGCGCAGGGCATCAAGCGCACGCTGGCCTGGTTCGAGGCCGACGCGGCGCGCCAGCAGGTCGACGCTGCGGCCGACGCGCAGTGGGATCGGCTGATCGACGC
>CALLYN010000641.1 GCA_937858455.1 uncultured Kouleothrix sp. | reverse complement strand
CGTAGGTTCAATCGCTCGAAGTATGGCGGGGGTTCGGGGGCGGCAATGCCGCCCCCGAGATCTCGGCGTGTGCTGCCCTGCCCGGCTTCGCCGGGCAGGGCAGCGCTAAAGAAAGCGATCAAACGGCCGAAACTAGCGCGGGCGCACCGCCGGCGGCGGCATGATCTGCTCGCCTGGCGCAAAGCTGTGCGTCAGCGTGCCGAAGCTTACAAAGCCGGCGCCCTCGGGCCACTCGCCCTGGCGCTTCAGAATACCAGGCAGATCGTGCGCCAGCAGCCGCTGGTACTCGGCCGCTGCCGGCTGATTCGGCTCAGCGGCGACTTGGTAGGTGTAGAAGCGATTGACCATCTCGAGCATCGACCCGCGCGTGAGCGTGACATTGTTGTCGATCAGGAACTGCACCCCGCGATACAGCGCCCCCCGGCCGGTGGCCGCGTCGACATGCGTGTAGATGCTGGTGTCGCCGCGCCGCCAGGCCAGCTCGGCCAGCGACACCATGGCCTCGAGCGCGAACTGCGAGTAGCGCGCCGCCGCGCCGTAATGGTCGGCGATCGCGGTTGTGTCGCAGTCGTACTGGCGGCGCAGCTCGTCGGGGATGCCGCCGTCGGGGCGTATCATCGACTGTGAGCCGCTGCCGTCGCAGCTGGCGAAGCTGAACTCGCGCATCTTGCCGTCTACTGCCGCAACGTGCAGCTGCAGTGCATCGCTGTACATGGTGTGTGCGTCTACCTTCACGCAGTTTTCGAGCGTGCCGGAGTCGCAGGCGTACTCGGGGCTCACCTCGTACGCGCCATCCTGGTTTTTCACAATGCCCTGCACATACAGCGGCGCGGCGTCGCCGATATAGTCGGCAATCACGGCAGTGGTGAGCCGGCCCCAGGCTCCCCAGTTATTCACCCGCGTGAAGGCCGCGTTGTACGGGTAGCGCACAATCACTTCGCCCAGCCACTGCTTGAACTGCTGGGCGTCGGCGCTGCTGCCAAACGGCTCCGCCTGACCGCTTGGCGTCCAGTCGGCCAGCAGGTCGGCGGCGTACACGAAGTTCTGCGTATACACCGACAAATTCAGGCGGGTGTTGTGGTCGTAGTCCTTCACCTGCGTGCCCTCGGCCGGCAGCGCCATGATCCAGTCGCGGGCGCGCTGGGCATACTCCTCGGCAGTCTCGGGGTCGCTGTCGCGCAGCAGGTTGTAGGCCAGCGCCCACGCGTACACATACTTGGCGCCGGTCGAGAAGTAGGGCGGGTTATTAATATCGTCGTTGATATTGATCAGCTTCGGCGGGTCGATTGGCGGGCGCGCGAGCGCGTCGGCGGCAAAGGCCAGCTCCGATTTCACCGCCGCGCGGTATGGCTCGGCCTTGGCTGCCGCAAGCGCCGCGATCCGCCGCAGCTCGTTTGGCGTCGTCAGGTAGCCGCGCGCCAGCGTCGGCAGCTTGAGGTAGGCCGACGGGTCGGCGTTTGGCCGTGGGCGCGCGGTGGGCTTTGGCAGGCTCGGCGCCGGCGTAGGGCTAGCCGGCTCGGCCGTTGGCTTGGCGACGATCGCGGCCGTTGGCTCGGGCGTCGCGGTGGCATCGGGCGCGGGCGTCGGCGCGGCGCAGCTTGCCAGCAGCGCGCCAATCACCACGCATGCCAACCAGGCCAGCACGAGCTGGCCAGATGTACGCCGTGCAGGTCGCATAGCTTAGCTCCGCACCTGCGCGCCAAGCGCGAATAGCGGCTGCAGCGCCGCGCGCTGATCGATCGCGGCGCGCAGCACGTTGAAATAGTGGCCGCGCGCGAGCGTAGCCGGCGTCAGGCGCGTGGCTTCCTTTAGGCCGCGGTGCATCCAGCACGTGTAGAACAGCGGCTCGATCAGATCGCCGGGCAGGCCTACGCGCTCGCAGTAGCGCGCGGTCGCCTCGACCATCAGCGTTTGAAAGGGCGAGTCGGTCAGAAACTGGTCGGCAAACCCTTTGGTTATGTCGCCCGAGATGCTGGCGCGCGCCGACCAGGCGCCGTATGTGCGGATGAAATAGAACAGATCCCACAGCGGCATGCCGCGCGCCTCGGCCGCTTCCCAATCGAGAAATGCCGTGCGGCCTGCCGGCGTCACCCAGATATTCCATGTGCCAGGGTCGCCGTGCTGAAACACCAGCGGAAACGCGCTGCGGCTCTGGCTCAGTGCCTCGAGCTGGCCAAGCATGAAGCTACGCTGCTCGGGCAGCAGCGGGTAGATCCGCGCGAAACGCTCGAAGAGTTCGCCCAGCGCCGCGGCCGCCTGCGCCGGCGTGGCCGCCTCCCAATCGGTCGTCGCCACGCTCATATCCGTCAGCCAGTCGGCGGCGTTGCGCATAAACGCGCAGCCGGGCGTGCCAGCCGACTGCTGCTCGAACGGCACGCCCGTGACGATCGATTCGCCGACGATCGCCAGCTGGTTATGGTGGCCAAAGAACACCGCCTGCGGCAGGGTCTGGTCGTCGCCGATCCCGGTATCGGCCAGGCGCCGCAGCGCGCGGTACTCGTTCTCGAGCCGCGGGTTCAGCGCCGGGTCGCGCGTCATCTTCACAATATACTCGGGCTGGTCGCTCTGCCCACTGAACAGGAACATCAGCACCTTGCGCGAGCTATACTCGCCGCGCGCCGAAAGGCCCCAGCGATACTGCTCGAGCGAAACGCCGGCGGCGTGGGCGATCTCGCGCAGGTAGCGCGGCGGCGCCAGCGGCTGAGCTTCGGCGCCGTGCTGCAGCAGCAGGCCATAGCGCCGCGTGAGCTCGCCCAGCGCTGCGCTGCGGTTCAGCCGCTGCTCGGCGCCGTCGAACGCATGCTGCACCTGATTATATACCGACACCAGCGTGGTGCGCGCGGCGCGCTTCACCTGCGCCTTCAGGCCACGCCGCGGCTTGGCGGCCGGGCGCGGCGCCGGTGCGTCGTGAAGACGAAGAGCCGCGCGCTGACGTGCGGATCGAATCGGCGTTCCGCTTCTAAGCTTCCAAAAACGCATCGATGGCAGCGACGCCGGCAAAGCCGCGCCCGCACAACCGCGTCGCGTTGCGCGCCGTCACGCCGCCAAGCGCAATCACCGGGATGGCGCTCGCGCGTGCAATCTGGCTCGCGCTGAACAAGCCAAGCTCGTTCTGCGCCGAAGCGCTGGCGCTCGGAAACACTGGGCTTAGCACGCACGCATCAAGCCCCGCCTCGCCGGCGCGGGTCACAGCTTTCGCGTCGTGCGCCGCGGCGGTGACAATCCGAAACGCATCGCCGCGCCGCGCCGGCAGCAATCGCTCCGGCCAATGCACGCCGTCAGCGCCACATGCTTTCGCCAGCGCCGCGTCGGCGCCAATCAGCAGAACGAGGCCGCGTGAGCGGCAAATCTGCGTCAACCGCCGCGCGCTGCGCTCGCGCTCCGGCGCGCCGAAATGGCGATAAACCACCGCCGTTCCGCGCGGCAGCCGTCGCGCCACCGCTTCCGGGTCAGGCGTCCGCGCCGGATCGGTGAAGAAATAGAGCGATGGAAGTGCCGGCGCGCCCGCTTCGCGGTTGAGCCGCGCCGCTGTCGCCGCTAGTCCATGGACTGACCGCATGAGCGTTCCTTCCGACATCGCCGCGGCCCGCGCCGCAATCCTCGACCGCATCGCCAAAGCGGCGGCGGCAAGCGGCCGCGCGCCTGAGAGCATCACGCTCACCGCTGTCTCCAAACAACAGCCCGACGATCGTGTCGAGGCCATGCTCGCCACCGGCCAACGCACCTTCGGCGAAAACCGTGTGCAGGAAGCGGAAGCACGCTGGGCCGCGCGCCGCGCGCACTACCGCGATTTGCACC
>CALLYN010000640.1 GCA_937858455.1 uncultured Kouleothrix sp. | reverse complement strand
GCCGCCCGCCCGCCAAGCGCGCCCGCCACTGGGCAGACCATCCGCATCGACAGCGTGCCGGCCGGCGCCGAGGCGCCCGAGCAGGCTGCGGCCGAGCCACGCGATATCGAGACCGAGCGCGCCGCGATTCTGCAGATGGTGGCCGAGGGCCGGATCTCGCCCGAGGAAGGCGACATGCTCCTCGACGCGCTGGGCTAGCTCATACCACTCCATGTGTACGGTTTTTCCGCGCTCCGCGTGGAAAAACCGTACACATAAAGCAACTCCCGGCGGGGAGGGCGGCTAGTTCTGCGGCTCAATGCCGGCAATATACCAGCTGCCGCCGTCCTTCGTCAGCGTCACCAGGTGCCTGAATGGCTCGAACGTGTCGTCGGAAAACTGGTAGTTGGTCTTACCACGCTTCATCTCGTCGGGGCGGATCTTGCCGCTCACAAGCACGTGCGCAGTTGTGCCGTCGTTATCTTGCGGCGTGATCTGGTCGATCTTAAACACCAGCTGGTCGGGCGCCAGCATGCCATCGCTCTCGAACTCATTCGCGAAATCCTTGCGATCGAGCGAGCCGAACGCTGCCTCGACATCCGGCCCGCCGGCGCGCTCGGCGTGTGCTAGGTAGCTTTCGCTGCTGCTCACGAACTGCGCGAAATCCTGGTAGCGCGCGTCGTCGTAGAACCAGCTGACGGTCTGCCGCGCATCGCCGCGCGCCTGGTAGCGCAGCAGGCTGCTGACGCCCCAGCCCAGCGCCATCACCAGCAGCACAACCGCGGCGATCACCAGCCGAAAGCCCAAAGCGCGAATAAAGCGCATAGCAGTGCCTCCTTAGCATCGTGGCATGGTCACCCAGGCTCGGTATCAAAACCTGGTGATCATATACCGCTGCGCGCCCCCACCCGTGATGCGCGCCAGGCGGCGGCGCACGTTCAGATTTGTTTAACCGCAGCACTTCGACTATACTAGGCCGCGCTAGGCGGGCGGCCTAGCACGATCGGCCACTGGAGCTTTTAAAGGATCGTACCGCCGTATGCCATCTCGCTTGTGCGCCGCGCCCGCAATGCTCGCATTGCTCTTGCTTCTCAGCGCCTGTGCCGGGCCGGCCGCTCAGGCCACTTCTTCACAGGCCACCCCGGCGGCGAGTAGCGCGCCGACCCCGGCCCCGACCAGCACACCAACCCCGGTTCCACCGTCGCCCACCGCCGTACCCGCGCTGCCGGCCAATGTTGCCATCGCCGGCATCGACGTGGGCGGCCTGGCTGTGCCCGATGCGCGCAGCAAGCTCGCGCGCGCGCTGGCGCCGCTGCTGGCGCCGCTCAAGCTCACTGCCGGCGGCGCGAGCGCCACGCTCGAGCCAAGCGATATTGCGCTCGAGCTGGCGACCGACGCCATGATCGACGCGGCGCTGCACGCCACACCTGGCGCGCAGGTAGCGCTGGAGCTGAGCTACGACCAGGCCCAGCTGCGGGCGGCGCTGGCCAGCCTGAGCGCCCAGCTAGGCGGCCCGCCCGAGGTCAGCGTAATCACCAGCACGCAGGCGATCTCGCGCAGCTTCGCGCTGCGCGGCGGCCAGGCGATCGACATCGACGCGGCAGTGCAGCAGATCGACGCGGCGCTGCGCGCGCCCGACGCGCCGCGCACCCTGACGCTGGCCACAAGCGCTGCGGCGCGCCCAACGCCCGAGCAGCTGCAGGCGCAGATCGAGCAGATCGCCAAGAGCTGGAAAGACGTAGCCGGCGTGGTGGTGTACGACCTAGCCAGCGGCGAGGAGATCGCCAGCCTGAATAAAAACACAGTCTTCTCGGCCGCCAGCACGATCAAAACCGCGATCATGCTCAACGCCTATGCCAGCCGCGACAGCTTCACGGCCAAGCAGGAAGATGCGCTGAAGAAGATGATCGTCAACAGCGACAACCTTGCCGCCAACACGGTGCTGGCCGCATCGGTGAACGGCAGCGGCACCGACGACGCGCTCAAAGGCGCCGAGAAGATGAGCGCAATGCTGAAAGACCTCGGGCTGACGCACACCTACCTGTATGTGCCATTTGAGGCCACCGACTACCTGGCGCAGAAAAAGGTGAAGTACAAGCTCGGCCCGAAGACCGACGGCGCTGCGCCCTTCACCGACTCGGGCCGCGCGCTGCGCACCAGCCCGGCCGAGATGGCCCAGCTGTACCTGCTCATCGACCAGTGCAGCAAAGGCCAGGGCCGGCTGATCGAGAAGCTACCCAAGCTCAACGCCAAGCGCTGCGGCGACATGCTCGACCGCCTGTTCGCCAACGCCGATGCGAGCCGTATGCGCTCGGGGCTGCCCAGATCCGCGCGCGTCGAGCACAAGAGCGGCTGGATCGACGACATGCAGGCCGACGCCGGGATCGTGCGCTCGCCCGGCGGCGACTTTGTGCTGGCGGTGTACCTCTACCGCGTCACCAAAGCCGGCGTCCAGCAGCCCGATACCCTGTTCGCGCCGTACCTTGGCGCATTTGCGCGGCTGGTGTATAGTTACTACAACCCGCTTGTTGCACGTACGTAGAATCAAGGCGCCGGCAGCTAGATGCCATTCTGATGTGGATCTCGTGGCTTCTGTCGCCTGCTTCTTCGGGAGGCTTCCATGCCCAACCTGCCTATTCGCCGCATGATCCTCTACAAGCACGGCGTCGGCTACTTCGAGCGGCGCGGCGCCGTCGGCGGCACCGAGCTGCGGCTGAGCTTCCCGCGCGCGGCCATGGACGACGTGCTGAAGAGCCTGATCGCGATCGACCTTGGCGCCGGCCAGGTGCACGGCGTCGATTTCGAAACGCCCGAGGACCGCGCCGCGCAGATTGCGCGCGGCTCGATCCACCTTTCCGACAATCGCAGCCTGCTCGACCTGCTGCGCGACCTGCGCGGCCGGCGCGTGCGCCTGCACCTCGGCGACGAGCGCACGGCCGCGCAGCCGGGCTTTGGGCTGG
>CALLYN010000639.1 GCA_937858455.1 uncultured Kouleothrix sp. | reverse complement strand
GGCAGCCGGGATGCCGGCGCGCAGCAGAGCGCGGAGCTGCTCGGGCGTCTGCGGGCTGCCGAGCAGCGCCTGCACGGCGGCGGGGTCGTTGTCGCGGATGGCGCTGGCCAGCAGGGCGCGCTGCTGATCGAAGCGCTGCTTGACCTGGCTCTCGATGCGCTGCTCGATCGGCACCGGCGCGCCGGCCGCGCCCTCGCCGGTTGCGTTGCCATTCTTGAGCTTGCTGGTGTCGAACTGCGCGGCGAGCTCGGCCGGCAGCTTGGCCTTGATCGGCGCGAGGTTCGCGTCGATCGACTGCGTCAGCGACGTGGTAAGGATGGCGCCGAACACCGCCGCGCCCAGCACCTGGCCGAGCTGCTGGAAGAACTGGCGCGCCGCAGTGGCGGCGCCGATATTCTCGAACGGCACGGCATTCTGAAGCGCCAGCGTCAGCGTCGGCATCACCGGGCCGAGCCCGACGCCCAGCACGATCATGCGCCAGCGCACGCCGCCAAGCGTGGTGGTGGTGTCGAGCATGGTGAGCCACCAGAAGCCGGCCGCTACCAGCAGCATGCCGCCGAGGATCATAAGCTTGTAGCGGCCGAGGCGCTGCACCACCTGCGACGACACGATCGAGCTGAGCACCATGCCGCCCATCAGCGGGATAAGCGTGCTGCCGGCCGAGGTGGCGCTGACGCCGAGCACATTCACCAGGAACAGCGAAAGGAACAGCACCGCCGTGAACAGGCAGGCGCCGATCATGGGCGACACCAGGTTGATCAGCGAGAAGCTGCGGATGCGAAACAGCTTGAGCGGAATGATCGGCCCGGCGGCGCGGCGCTCGACCAGCACAAACAGCGCCAGGCCGACCAGCGCCAGCACGAAAAGCCCGACGATCAGCGGCGAGCCCCAGGCGTGCGCGGCTTTGTCGAGCGTGAGCGCCAGCAGCAGCGGCACGACCATCAGCATCAGCGCGGCGGCGCCCAGGTAGTCGATCGGCGTGCGCAGGCCGCTGTGCATGCGCGGCATCTTGGCGGCGATAAAAGCCAGCGCCAGCAGGCCAAGCGGTAGATTGACATAAAATACCCAGCGCCAGCCAGGCCCGTCGGTGAGCAGGCCGCCGACAAACGGGCCGATCACGCTGGCGAGGCCAAACACGCCCATGAAGATCCCCTGGTAGCGCGGGCGCTCGGCCGGCACAAACAGATCGGCGGGAACGGCGAAGGCGGTGGAGGTAAGCGCGGCTGCGCCGAGGCCCTGCACTGCGCGAAACACCACCAGCATCACCATGGTCGGCGCGATGCCGCAGAGCACCGAGCCGGCCAGAAAGAGCACAATGCCGAACATCAGAATGATCTTACGGCCATAGAGATCGGAAAGCTTGCCATAGATCGGCACCATAGCGGTGCTGGCGAGCAGGTAGGCGGTAGTGACCCATGAGAGCAGGTCGATGCCCTGCAGCTCGGCGACAATGCGCGGCATCGCCGTCGAGACGATCGTCTGGTCGAGCGCGGCGAGCAGCAGGCCCAACAGCACGCCTACCAGGATCACGGCTTTGGCGCGGCCGGTAAGCGTGCCGGCGTAGTCGATCCGCGTTTGCGGCGGAAGGGTTTGGGTTGTGGTAGCCATCGAGAAGGGTTCCTCTTTTCAAGCAGGCTCTACAGCATTTCGCGTTTGATCTGGCCGAGCGCCTGGGCGAGCACGATTTCGAGCTGCTGGCGTAGCTCGGGCGCGAGCAGGCTGATCACCTGGCTGGTTTCGGCGAGCCGCGCCTCCACCAGCCGTTCGAGCAGAGCGGTGCCGGCGGGCGCGATCGCCACCTGCTTCTGGCGCCGGTCGGCTGCGTCTTCGGTGCGCGCCACCAGCCCCTGCTGCACCATTCGATCGACCAGGTGGCTGGTGGCGGCCAGCGAGAGGCTGAGCTTCTCGGCCAGCGCCGAGATGGTGTAGGGGCCGCAGTTCCGCAGCATATGCAGCGCGACCATCTGCGGCATCGAGAGCCCAACCTCGGACATCACGCGCAGCATCTGGCCGGCCGAGCGCTGCAGGATCTGGCTAAACAGCTCGCGCAGCAGCTGTGTGGTTCGCTCGGCCGAGGCGGTGGGCGTATCGTTTGCGATCATGAAATAGTTCCATTGAGCGAATAATTCGAACTTTGGAAGTATATCATTGATCGAATGATTGTCAAATTCATATGTATCGCTGTGCGGTTTTTCCCCGCCACAGGCGGAAAAACCGCACACAACGATGGCTGTGTACCATTGAAGCCGGCGTGGTAGACTAGTGCCATTCCGATAACGATGAAGGCGAGACAGCGATGTATTTCATGCACACACCGCCGATCTGGCGGGATTTTCCGCAGCTCGCGGCCGGTCTGATCGTGGCCGAGGGCATCGACCCGACGCCCGACGTAGCGGCGCGGCTAGAGCCGCTGTTCGAGCGGGCAGCCGCGCGCCTGGCGGCCGGCAGTGAAGCCGAGCTGCCCGAGATCCAGGCGTGGCGGCGGGCGTACGCCCAGATGGGATTGAAGCCGACGCAGTACCGTTCGGCGGCCGAGGCGCTGCTGCGGCGTTTTCGGCGCGAGGGCGCGCTGCCGCAGCTGCACCCGCTGGTGGATATCTGCAACGCAGTATCACTGGCATTCGCGCTGCCGGTGGCCGTTTTCGACCTAGCCGGTGTTGAAGGTTTCATTGAGGTGCGCTATGCCGACGGCGACGAGCTGTACCTGGCGTTCAGCGGCGAAGCCGAGCACCCCGACCCAGGCGAGGTGATCTTTGGCGATGCAGCGCGCCAGGTGCACGCGCGGCGCTGGACGTTTCGGCAGGGCCGGCGCTCGACGGTGAGCGCCGAAACAGGGCGCGCGCTGATCGTAAGCGAGGGGTTGCACGCAGGCGCCGCCGACGACGTCGCCGCGCTGCTGGCGACGCTGGCCGGCGAGATCGGCGCGGTGTGGCGGCCGG
>CALLYN010000638.1 GCA_937858455.1 uncultured Kouleothrix sp. | reverse complement strand
GCGGCGCGGCGCGCTCGGCCCGGCCGACGTCTCGGGCGTGCGCGACCAGCGCGACGCGCCAAGCGCGGCATGGCTATGAGCACGGCGGTTGACACGCTAGCGCGACCAAAAGCAATGCAGAAAGAGCTAGGAGTCGTATGAGTGAGCAGCATGCCCTTGCGTCGGCCCTGGCCGCGGTTGTGGGATCAGATTACGTGCTTGGCGACCTAGCTGGCCGCGCGGGCTACGCGGTTCAAGGCGTGGTGCCCGGCTGCGTGGCTGCGCCCGGAAGCCTGGAGGAGCTGGCGGCAGTGCTGCGCATAGCGCACGAGCACGGCGCTGCTGTCGCGCCGTGGGGCGGCGGCACGCACCAGCAGATCGGCAACCCGCCCGGCCGGCTCGGCCTGGTAGTGCGTACGGGCAGACTCAACGCGGTGCTGATGCACGAGCCTGCCGATCTGACGATCTCGGTTGGGGCCGGAATGACGATCGGCGCGCTGCGCGACTACCTCGGGCAGCACCGCCAGATGTTGCCGCTCGACCCGCCGCTGCCGGCGCGCGCCACGATCGGCGGGCTGATCGCCACTGCGGCGGATGGCCCGCGCCGCCTGGGCTACGGCACGCTGCGCGAGCTGCTGATTGGCATCACCGTGGTCGAAGCCGGCGGGCGCGTCTCGCGCGCGGGCGGCATGGTGGTAAAGAACGTCAGCGGCTTCGACATGATGAAGCTGTACCACGGCAGCCTCGGCACGCTGGCGGTCATCGCGTCGGCCAATTTTAAGCTGCTGCCGCTGCCGCGCGCGTCGGCTACGCTGCTGTGCCGGTTCGGGCGGTCGGCAGCGGCGTTCGCGGCGATCGATGCGCTGCAGCGCACACAGCTGACGCCCACAGCCGCCGAGTACCTGAACCGCGGCGCGCTGAGCGCGCTGGAGTTTGGCGGAGAGTGCGCGCTGGCGCTGCGCGCCGAAGGGCTGCCGGCCGCAGTCGAGCGCCACCTGAGCGACCTGCGCACGCTGGCGCTGGCGCACGAGGCGACCGACACAACGCGCCTGGATCACGATCAGGACACCGAGTTCTGGCTACGCGTGGCCGACCTACCGCAGCTAGCCGATCTGGCTGGCGACGAGGCGGTGATCAAGCTGGCGACGCTGCCGGGCGCCACCGAGCAGGCGATCGGCCAGATCGAGGCGCTGGCGGCGCGCAATGGCGGGCAGGCCAGCATCAGCGCGCGGGCGCTCAACGGCGTGATCTACGCGCGGCTGCGCCCGCTGGGCGCCACAACCGAGCGCGCGCTGCTGGCAGCGCTGCCGGGGCTGCAGTGGGTGGCGTGCGCGCTGCAGGGCGTGCCGCGCTGGGGCGAGCAACCGCCCGGGCTCGATCTGATGCGCCGGATCAAGGGCGAGTTCGACCCGGCCGGGCAGATCAACCCTGGCCGCTATGTCGAAGGATTGTAGCCGCTTCGTGCAAAGTGCCGGCCGTATGCCCGCGCTACTTCGCGCCTGAAACACAAAGCAGGGTATGACAACAAACGACGTGATTGGCCTGGCAGCCTCGTACGCCTACGCGATCGGCCTGATCGCGCTGGCCGAAGCGCTGCGCCGCCTGCTGAGCGTGCCGCAAGAGCTGACGCGCAAGCTAGTGCACATCGGCGCCGGCATGTGGGTGTTCGGCGTACTGGCACTCTTCGATCACTGGCAGTGGGGGGTTCTGCCATTCGCGACGTTTATCGGCGGCAACTACCTGTTTTACCGCTACCGCATGTTCGGCTCGATGGACAGCGAGAACAGCACGCCCGGCACGGTGTATTTCGCGCTGGCGATCACGCTGCTGTTCGGGCTGCTGTGGCGCCCGCAGGGGCCGCTAGACCGGGCGCCGATCGCCGTGGCCGGCGCGATGGCCATGACCTGGGGCGACGCGCTGGCCGCGCTGGTTGGCCAGCGCTACGGCTGGCACCGCTACACGGTCGGCCGCAGCACACGCTCATGGGAGGGCTCGGTGGCGATGTTCGCGGCCACGGCCGTGGCGATATGGCTGGTGCTGACGCGGATGCCCGGCTC
This sequence comes from uncultured Kouleothrix sp., assembly GCA_937858455.1. Classification (GTDB taxonomy): domain Bacteria; phylum Chloroflexota; class Chloroflexia; order Chloroflexales; family Roseiflexaceae; genus Kouleothrix. Next base: position 1,161 of record CALLYN010000638.1, on the reverse strand, counting down.
GGCGCTCAGCCCGCTCGCGGCGACGCCGGGGGCAGGGCGCGCGCTCGCGGCAACGCTGCTGGGAGCCGGCACGGCCACCGCAGCGGAGGCGATATCGCCGCACGGCACCGACAACCTGAGCGTGCCGCTGGTGGCGGCGGGCATGGTGCTACTCGTGCTGGGCTAATACCAACTCCGTTTGATTACTTGTGTTTTCTTGTGCGGCGCCCGGCTTTGCCGGGCGCCGCACAAGAAGGCGAAATTTCGGGGGCGGCATCGCCGCCCCCAAACCCCCACCAAAGTGTAAGTTATCAAGCGAATTTGGTATGAGCCATGGCTAAGCTGCCGCAGGCAGCGAGAAGCTGAAGGTGCTGCCCTGGCCCTCGACGCTCTCGAACCAGATCTGGCCGCCGTGCAGTAGCACAATCTGCCGTACGATCGGCAGGCTCAGGCCGCCGTAGCGGCCTTCCTTCAGTGGATTTTCGCCGCGAAAGAATGGCGTGAAGATCTGGGGATGCTCGGCGGCGCGAATACCCACGCCTGTGTCGGCCACGTCGACGCGCACGCCATCCGCGTGCGCCACGGCCCGCAGCGTTACGGCGCCACCGGGGAAAGTGTAGCGCAGGGCGTTTTCGAGCAGCAACAGCACGACCTGGCGCAAGCGCTGGCGGTCGGCCTGGATGAGCGGCAGGCCGCCTGCAAGCTCGACGGCGAAGCTCAGTGGCCGGGCTGCAAACCGGCCAGCAAGCTCGTGCTCGACCTCGTGAATAACCCCGTCGATGCTGATCGGCTCGGGGTAGATCTGCACAAAGCCATTCGTGAGCGCGTAGGCGTCGTAGATCTGCGAGAACAGCTGACCCTGGTGGTTGGCGTTCTCCTTGATCATGCCGGCGAACTCGCGCTGCTCGTCGTTCAGCGGGCCAAACCAGCCGCGCATCAGCCCCTCGGCCGCGCCGCCGATCGCCTGCAGCGGCACGCGCACATCGTGCAATGCGCGGCAGAGGTAATCGTACTGGCGGCGATGCTCGGCCAGCTCGCTGGCGAGATCGTTCAGCAGGATCAGCTCGCCAACCACCTGCCCGCGATCGTCGTCGCTCAGCAGCGGCTGGCGACGAAACCCCAGCGGCCGCCCGGCGCACTCAAACGCGCCGGCAGCGGCGCCGCCCACCCCGGCGAAGAGCG
>CALLYN010000637.1 GCA_937858455.1 uncultured Kouleothrix sp. | reverse complement strand
GGCGCGAGCGGCGCGCCCTGCCGCTCGAGCGCCTGAGCCACAGTGGCGAGCACCGTGCGCCCGCTCGCGGCGTCGCGGATCGCCGCAGCCAGGCGCTCGGCATCTACGTCTTTGTGCAGGTAGCCGATCGCGCCGGCCTGGAGCATCTGGGCCATGCATGTCTCGTCGGCGAGGCTCGTCAGCGCGATCACGCGGATGCCGGGAAATTCCGCACGGATATACGCAGTAGCGGCCGCGCCATCCATCTCTGGCATGGCAATGTCCATCAGCACGACATCGGGCTGGTATGTGCGGCAGCGCTCGATCGCCTGCGCGCCATTAGTGGCCTCGGCCACCACGGCGAGGTCGCTGAAGAGCGATAAAAAAACCTTGAGGCCATCACGTACCATCATGTGGTCGTCGACAATCAGCACGCGAATTAGTTGCTGTAGCTGTTTCATTGGGCTACCTCATTACGACAAACGGCGAACGACGAATGGCCAAGCGAGTGATGCTGGGGCAATGCTCCGGGCTGCCTGCTTTCCTCGCTCAACCGCCCCGCGCTCGGCTAGAGCCCTCGGCCTCCTTGGCCGGCCAGCTAATCGACACTTCGGTTCCGCGCTGGGGCACGCTATCGATCCGCAGCTGCGCGCCGATGCCCTCGGCGCGCTCGGCCATGATCCGCAGGCCCATGCGATCGGGTGGGATGCCGGCAAGCTCAAAGCCCTGGCCGTCGTCGCACACTTGCAGGAGCAGCGCGTCGGCGGTTGCCTGGAGCCGAACCCCGACCCGCGTCGCGTGGGCGTGTTTGGCAATATTGTTGAACGCCTCCTGGGCAATGCGGTAGATCGCGATCTTTACATCGGACGGCAGGTTCGCCCGCCCTTCGGCGCTGAGCGTTACCGGGATGCGCGTGTGGCCGGTCAGCACATCGCCCAGCTGTTTCAGCAGCGCCTCCAGGTCGGCCGCCAGCAGCGCGGCGGGGCGCAGCTCGAACAGCAGCGCGCGCATCTCGGCGAGCGAGCCGCGCACCAGCTGGCGCACTTTGTCCAGGCTGCTCGCGCCCTCGGCGGCGTCGCGCTGCCAGATCGCCGGCAGCGCCTCGGTGAGCAAGCTTGCGGCATACAGTGTCTGGGTCACCGAGTCGTGCAGCTCGCGCGCCAGGCGCGTGCGCTCGGCGCTGACGGCCAGCTCGCGCTCTTGCCGGTAGCGGCGGGCATTTTCCAGCGCGATTGCCGCGTGCGCGGCCAGCAGCTGGAGCGTCTCGGCGTCCTCTTCGGTGTACGCACCTTTCGCGTAGCTCTGCACAAAGAGCATGCCCAGCGCCTGCTCGCTGCCATACAGCAGCACGGCCATCCCCGATGCGGTATTCGGCGCGGCGCCCGACAGCTCGAAGTCGAACTCGGGATGCGGAAAGATGCCGAAGTCGTCGATCCGCACCGGCGCGTTGCGGCGCAGCACGTAGCCGGCGAAGCTATTGGCCAGCGAAGCGCGCCAGCCAGGCTGGCGGCCTTCTGTGCCGTTCAGGTATACATAATCGGCCTCGCGCGCGGCGAGATCATACAAGGCGATCGCCAGCGCCTCGGTCGGCATCAGGCGGATAAGCGCGGCGTGGATCTCGGCGTAGATCTGCTCGGGGTCGAGGCTGGCGCGGCTGATTGCATGCGCGGCCTGGTACAGCTCGCTCAGCCGCTCGCGGGCCGTCAGCGCGCTGCGGTACAGGCGCGTGTTGTCGATCGCCGCGCTAACGTCTCGGGCGATCGTCTCGGCCAGACTCACCTCGTCGGCGGTGAAGCTCCGCCCGGCCTGGTCGGTCGCAAGCATCATCACGCCGACGATCGCGTCGCGGATCACGAGCGGCACGTGCAGAATGCTCTGCATCTGGTAGGCGGCCACGAATGCTCGCAGGGCCGGCGATAGCGCGAGCGTATCGAGCGCGGAAAGGATCGGCGCATTGTTGGCGAGCAGATCCTGCTGCGTGAGCGGCGTGTCGGCGAGCATGGCGTTCAGCGACTCGACATCGAGCGGCCCGGCGTCGCGCTCGAAGCCGACCATGGCGCGCAGCTCGGGCGTCTGCTGATCCGAGATCAGGATCATCGCCAGCCGGGCCGCGAACAGTGCCGCCGCGACCTCGCTCATGCCCTGCAGCGCCGCCGTGAGATCGGTGATGCGGATGGCGATATCGCCGATGTGCTTGAGCGCCGCCAGCTGCTCCACACGCCGCTGCAGCGCCGCATCCACGTGCTTGCGCTCGGTGATATCGCGCCAGACGACCAGCCGGCCGCCGTAGCGCCCAAGCCGATCGACTAGGGGTGTGAGCCGCAGATCGAACACCTGCCGCGCCGCACCCACGCCCACGCCGGTTTCTTCGGCGATCTCGCCTGTGCCGCGATAGCGCGCGATCAGGTCGGCGTGCTCGGGGAATAGCTCATCGACCGTCGAGCCGATCACGCGCTCGTTCGGCTGGCTGAGCGTGCGACGCGCCGCCGAGTTGATGTCGACAACGCGATTGTGCTCGTCTAGCACCAGCACGCCGTCGCTCATGCTGTCGATCACTGTGTCGCGCGCGATTGGCACCAGGTCGAGTAATCGGAAGCGCGCCAGGCTCCAGGCCACCGCCAAGCCGGCCACCGTGAAGCCGAACGGCGTCAGATCTAGGTTGGGCCAGGGACTCAGGTTGGCGATAT
>CALLYN010000636.1 GCA_937858455.1 uncultured Kouleothrix sp. | reverse complement strand
CACCTCGGCGCTGGCCGGGCGAGCTGCGAGCAGCTGTTTGGCGCGGCCGAGCGCGACGACATCGCGGCCTTCGCGGCGGCGCTGGGCGAGATCCAGCAGCTCAACGACGACGCGCTGCGCCTCGCCGAAACGCCGCACCCGCTCGACGACGCCGAGGCCCGGCTGCTGGCGATCATGCGCGGCCACGGCGCGCTGGTGTGTGGCCGAGCGCTCGGCGGCCTGGCGCTGTATGGCCTGATCCAGGGCGCCGGCCCCAGCCGGGCGCTACGCCGCGCGCTCACCGCCGAGCTGGGCTTCTTCGGCGGCAGCGTGATCGGCAGCGTGTGCTCGCCACACGGCGCTACGCTCGAGTGATACATTCGGTCTTTACCGCCACGACACCAAGGCACCAGGGGTTGGAAGCAGGCTGCGCGTAGAGCATTGCACAACAATCTTGGTGTCTTCGTGCCTTGGTGGCTACGTTTCTTCTCGCTACTACGAAGGCAGTAGCAATTGGTCTTTACCGCCACGACACCAAGGCACCAAGGGGTGGAAGCAGGCTGCGCGTAGAGCATTGCACAACAATCTTGGTGTCTTCGTGCCTTGGTGGCTACGTTTCTTCTCGCTATCAAAAAGGCAATACCAATGACCACACGCACAGCCTCCGACCGCCGCGCGGCGCGGCGCGAGCAGCGCCGGCGCTCGCCGATCGAGCAGCTGCCGTTTCGCCAGCTTAGCAACTGGCTGCCTCCGGTCGAGATGCTCGCGCCCGATCAGCTCGAGCAGATCCACGACACTTCCATGCGCATCCTTGAGGAGATCGGCCTCGACTTCCTCGACGCCGAGGCGCTCGATATCTGGGAGCGCGCCGGCGCGAAGGTCGATCGCTCGGCTCAGCACGCATGGATCGACCGTGGGATCGTGCTTGAGGCCGTGGGCAAGGCGCCGCACGAGTTTACGCTGCGCGCGCGCAACCCGGCCAAGAACCTGCGCATCGGCGGCAACAATATTGTGTTCGTCAGCACCAGCGGCACCGCGTTCGCCTCGGACCTCGACAGCGGCCGCCGGCCCGGCACGCTGGCCGACGTGCACACGCTGGCCAAGCTGGTGCATATGTGCAACCCCATCCACGTGCTCGAGAGCCAGATCACCGAGCCGCAGGATCTGCCGGTGCAGGTGCGCCACCTCGAGCGCGGCCGGGCGATCTTTACGCTCAGCGACAAGGTGGTGGCCCAGGCGGCCCACGGCCGCAGTGTGGCCGCCGACTGCCTGGCGATGGCGGCGATCGTGTTCGGCGGCGCCGAGGCGCTGCGCCGTGAGCCCGCGTTTGCCGCGATCGTCAACGCCAACAGCCCGCTGCGCTGGGACACCAGCATGCTCGGCGGGCTGATCACCTACGCGCGCGGCGGCCAGCCGCTGGTGGTGACGCCGTTCATCCTCGCGGGCGCGATGAGCCCGATTACCATGGCCGCCGCCGTGGCGCAGCAGAACGCCGAGGCGCTGGCGGCGATCGCGCTGACCCAGCTGGTGAACCCCGGCGTGCCGGTGATCTACGGCGGCTTCACTACCAACACCGATATGACTAGCGGCAGCCCGGCGTTCGGTACGCCCGAGGGCGCGTGGGCGTTTTTTGCCGGCGCGCAGCTGGCGCGGCGCTACGGCCTGCCCTACCGCGGCAGCGGCGGCCTGAATACCGCCAAGACGCCCGACGCCCAGGCGGCTTTCGAGAGCCAGTGGTGCCTGTGGCCCACGGTGATGAGCCACACCAACTGGGTGCAGCACGCCGCCGGCTGGCTCGAGTCCGGGCTGGTGGCCTCGTTCGAGAAGCTCATCCTCGACGTCGAGGGCCTCGCGATGATGCAGCACCTGCTCGGCGGCGTCGAGGTGAGCGCCGACACGCTGGCGTTCGAGTCGATCAAGGCGGTGGGGCCGGGCGGGCACCACTTCGGCACCGAGCACACCGCCGCGCGCTACCAGAGCGAGTTCTACCGGCCGATCATTGGCGACCGGCTGAACATCGGCCAGTGGGAGGAGGCCGGCCGGCCCGACGCGGCCCAGCGCGCCAACCGCATCTGGAAGGAGCTGCTGCAGAATTATGAGCGCCCGCCGATCGATCCCGGCGTCGAGCAGGAGCTGAACGAGTTTGTCGATCGCCGCGCGCGCGAGCTGGTGTAGCGCGGGCATCGCGCCGCTTCGGGGGCTAAGCGCCCTGCGGCCGGCTTTCGGGGGCTACGCGCCCCCGCGCCCTGCGGCAGGGGCGTGCCGACGCCCCTGCACCCCCGGCTGGGGCGCTGCCCC
>CALLYN010000635.1 GCA_937858455.1 uncultured Kouleothrix sp. | reverse complement strand
ATTGTACTCCGTGCTGAGCCTGATGGGGTTTAGAAGCGTGCACGATGAGAGCAGATTGGTTCACGTGATCGTTGGTGTGGCCCTGGTCTCGGCGGCAATGCCGCCGAGACCAGGGCCTGGTTGCTGGCTGTTGCGCTCACAGAGCCCAACAGATCAGCGGTGTCAGGAGCCGATCAGTTACCGCACGGCGACACGTTGCGCCAGTTCGCGATCGTGTCGTTGACCGCCTGGGTGCCGTTGCTGCCGTAGCTCAGCGTCAGCTGGCGGTTGTTGACCTCGCCGCAGGTTCCGTCTTTTTCGACATAATCCCACGCGCCGAGCGCGTACTTATACTCGATCTGCGTGCTCTCTTTGCCGGTGAGCGTGATCGTCCAGTGCGTCGCGTCGACGCGGGTGAGCGCCACGCCGCCGGGGTTCCACTGCGGCAAGTTGCCGTCTAGACGGTCGAGGAAGCCGGCGATGTACACCGACTTACCGGTGCCGTCGGTGCTGGCCGGCACCGTGACGTTGAACACCAGCGTTACGGTACGCAGCTGTGCGGTGGCGGCAACCTCGTTCGAGTCCGCCGAGCGGTTGAACGAGGTGTCGACCGCGCGCACCACGTACGAGTAGCTTGTGCCCTCGGCCACCGTCGTGTCGTTGTAGGTTGTGGCGCCGCCGCCCGCCAGCGCGATGGTGGTGTAGGGGCCGCCGGGCGTGTTGCTGCGGCGCACTTCGTAGCCATACACCGCGACATCGTCGGTAGCCGCGTCCCAGGCCAGCTGAATGCCGGCCGGCGAAGCCGCCACCACGCGCAGATTGCCCGGCTTCGACGGCGCGGTGGTGTCGGTGCTCGCGTTGACCGTGAGCTTGCCGGGTTTGGTGGGCAGCTGGCCAGCCGCGATCAGGCCGTTCTGATCGGCGTAGATCCAGTCGCGGCCGGCCGTGGTGGTGTAGCGGTAGAGGTAGTCGAACGTGCCGGCCTGCTCGGGCAGCAGGCTTGCCACGAACTCGTCGTTGTTGTTGTCGTCCTTGTTGAACGTGGCGTCGACCCAGGTCCAGCTGGCGTTGCCGGCCGGGTTGCTGCCGGCTGGGCCGAAGCCAAGCTGCGCGACCAGGCTCGGCGTCGCGCCGGGCTGGTTGGTCACGCCGGCGATGTATACCTGGCCGTAGACATTGTCGGTGCGCGTGGATGTGCTGATGGTGTGGTTCAGCGTGGGCGGCCACTGCAGATTGGCCCAGCCGATCGTCAGGTGCGGCAGGCCGTTGACTTCGTTCGACGCCGCGCTCTCGTTGCCGGCGCTGTCGAGCGCTTTCACGACGTAGTAGTAGCGGCGCGCGTTCTGCAGGCCACTGTCGGTGAAGCTCAGGCCAGCCAGCGGGCTGCTGTTGACTTTCACCCAGCCGCCGCCGCTCAGCGGGCTGCGGTAGATCGTGTAGCCGGCCGCGCCGCTGGACGCCTGCCAGCGCAGGCTGATGCTGCCATTGCCCTCGCCGGTGATCGCGAGTCTCTTCGGCGCGGGCGGCGGGTTGAGGTCGGTGTTGCCAGTCGCCAGCAGCATGCCGCTCAGCGGAGCGAGCGTCAGCTGGAGCGCGCCGTTTGTTACGCTGAAGCTTGCGCCGGCGCTGTTGCCAACCCCATAGAGCGCCTTGAACACCTTGCCGTTGGGGATGTAGCCGCCGAGCGGGATGCTCAGCGTGCGGGTCTGCGCGCTGCGATTCAGCGCCACAATCGCAGCCTGCGCGGTGGTCTTGCGGCCATAGGCGACTGTGTCGTTGGCGTCGTCGGCCAGCAGTACCTGGAAATCGCCGTCGGTGAGCGCGCCATTGCTGCGGCGCAGTGTCGCCAGGCTGCGGTAGTGGCCAAACATGCCCGTGTCCGGGCTGCCGCCCAGGTCGGCCCATGGGTAGGTGCGGCGGTCGTCGGGATCGTCGGCGCCGGTCATGCCCACCTCGTCGCCGTAGTACACGGTTGGCGCGCCGGGAACAGTGAACTGGATCAGCGCGGCCAGGCGCTGGCGCTGCTTGCCGGCGGCCAGGTTCGCGGCGTTCTGCTCTTTGTCGGTGGGATTCTCGGCGCCAGGGGTCAGCGCCCACAGCAGCCGCGCGGTGTCGTGGCTGCCCAGCAGGTTCATCAGCGCGTAGAAAGTCGCGTCGCTGTAGTCCTCGCGGATCGAGGCCAGGCGCGCGGCAAACTCCGATGGCTTGATCGGGTGCCCGCTGTCGGCGAAGCCCTTCGCGTCGAAGTTCTGTGGCGCAAGCAGGCCGATCACCGCGTCGCGCAGGCGGTAGTTCATGGTCGCGTCGGCGCGGTCGCCGCGCAGGAAGCGCAGCAGCGTGCTGTCTTTCTGCCACAGCTCGCCGATGATCAGCGCGTCTTTGTTCTTCTGCTTCACGACGCGGCGGAAGGTTTCCCAGTAGCCATTCGGGAACGATGCGTCGCCCATCACGTCGAGCCGCCAGCCCTCGGCGCCGGCATCCAGCCAGTACTTCGACACGCTCGCAGGCGCCGTCAGGAAATACTTCTGCAGATCGGCGTTGCTCTTCGTCAGCACCGGGATGCTATCGAAGCCGAACCAGCCGTCGTAATAGGTGTCGCTGCCGCCGGGCGTCGAGGGCGCGCACACCCCCGGCTCGTTGCCCTGCGGGGCGCGGAAGTGGAACCAGCCGCGGTAGGGCGACGCCGCCGACTCGCACGCGCCGACGGTGCTGTAGTGGTGGTAGCGGTCGAAGAACGGGCTGTCCGACGACATGTGGTTGAACACGCCGTCGAGAATGATCCGGATGCCCAGCTGGTCGGCGTGCTTGTTCAGGTTCTCCCAGTCTTTCTGCGTGCCGAAGTATGGGTCGATCTTGAAGTAATCCTGGGTGTCGTAGCTGTGGTTCGAGCCGGCGTCGAAGATCGGGTTGAAGTACAGCGTGTTGATGCCGAGCGATTTCAGGTAGTCGAGCTTCTGGTCGACGCCTTTGAGGTCGCCGCCCATGTAGTCGCGGCCGCGCGGCGTCTCGAGCTGGGTGGCCGGCGTGTTCGGCGGCGCGCCGAAGCGCCACGGGCAGCTGGTGGTGGTGGCGCCTGCGTAGTTGCGGCAGTAGCCCTCGGGCAGCGTGCCCCACGGCAGCCGCAGCACCGGGTCGTCGTAGCGTACGTCGCCGGTTTTGGCGTCGTTGTCGGCCCGGCCGTTGCGGAAGCGATCCGGGAAGATCTGGTAGATCACCGCATCTTTGGCCCAAGCTGGCGCCTTGAAGTTGCCGGCGTACACCATCAGCGCCCAGCTCTGGTCGAGCGGGTCGGCGCTTGGCGCGCCAAGGCCGCCGTCGAGCGCGCTGGTGTTGTCGGCGTAGAAGGTCGTCTTGCTGCCGTCGCTGACGACAAAGCGGTACCAGTAGTTATTCGGCGCATCGTTCGGCAACGTCGCGGCCCAGAAGTCGCAGGTCTCGCTTTCGAGGCCGGGCTGGTAGCACGGCGTGTCGCTGGCCGCGATCGTCATTGGCACCAGGCGCTGGCCGCTGGCGTTCAGGTCGTAGAGCCGCAGCTTGACGCTGGTGACGTCGTTGTGGAAGGTGCGGAAGCGGATTGTCACCGGCGTGCCGGCCGGCACTGCGCCGCCGGGGCTGCGGTACAGCGTGTCGCGCGAGTCGTGGCGCAGGCCATTCCACTCGACGTTGTTGTCGGGGGCGTGGCCGGCAAGGATGCTCAGCACGTGGCTGGTGGCGTTGTAGCTGAACGAGACTTTGGCGTTGTCGGTCGGCACGTTGAAGCCGATATTCGCGCCGCCGGGCACGCCGCCCTGGCCGTAGTTTTCGTCCCAGCTCTCGTTGATCGTCACCTTGGCCTCGTAGCTGCCGGCCAGCAGCGCTGTGGTTTCAAAGGTGTAGGTGCCGTCGCCGTCGAGATCCTGCAGCCACGAGCGCAGGCAGCCTGCGTCCCAGTTCTCCAGGCAGCCGAGCTGCTTCTGGAAGCTGCCGGCCGCCACGGCGATCACCGAGCGCTGGTTGTCGGTGATCCAGTGGCTTTTGTTGTCGTAGTAGAACTTCACTGCAGTGCTGGCGGCCAGGTTCAGCGGAATGTTGTCGCCGCCGCCATTCAGGCCGTAGCTCTCGATCCACTGGTCGTTCAACGTGGCTTTGTACTCGTAGCTGTCGGCCGACAGCGTGAAGCTGCCCTGCCATACGTCGTCGTTCTGGTCGTAGCTGAGGTGTGTGGTCGCGCAGGCGGCATCCCAGTTATTGTCGCACCCGGCGGCCTTCTGCAGCGTCCCGGCGATGGTGACGCTGCTGGGGTCGCCGGCGGCGAGCGCGGCGGGCGTGCGCGCCGGCTGCACCAGCGCCGCGAGCATCACGCCGAGCATGGCAAGGAGGGCGAACCAGCGTTGGTTGCGTGGACGGTACATACTTGCTCCTTTGCACGAGAACCGATTAGCTCGAGCAGCGCCGCGTGATCACCGGCCTGTGGCAGCCTGCCCCACTGCTGCGCGCCGCGGCAGGGCGTGGCAAAGCATGGCGAGTTTTGAAATGTGTGGCGCCGTTCGATGGATGATCTGAGTATATCACGGCTTCTAAACCGATCAAGAGGAAGAAATAATAGATGAAAAAAGTGTTAATTTTCGCGGGCGATGCGGCGCCAGCGGTAGCGCAGCGTGCTTGGCTTTCAACGCCACCACCTACCCTTTCTTCTAGGTGCGGGAAAGGGAGCGCGGGGGTGGGCAAAGGACTTTCACCGCGCCGTGCGTGCGCCCCCAGGGCTTGACTCTTCGGTGGGGTGTGGGATAATACCGCGCCGGCCGGCTCAATCGTGGCCGCTTCAGGTACTGGAATCGCACAGCAGAAGGGCTCCACTGCGCTCATGGATATTCTGGCCTCGCTCAACCCCGAGCAGCGCGCCGCCGTCACTGCGCCGATCGGGCCGGTGCTGGTGCGCGCCGGCGCCGGCAGCGGCAAGACGCGCGTGCTGACGCTGCGGATCGCCTACTTGATCGAAACGCACCAGGTGCCGCCCGGCCAGATCCTGGCGCTGACGTTCACCAACAAGGCTGCGAAGGAGATGCGCGAGCGCCTGCGCGCGATCCTCGGCGGCCGCACGCGCGGGCTTACCACCGGCACATTCCACGCGGTCTGCGGCGCGATCCTGCGCGCCGAGATCGCCGGGCGGATCGGCCACTACACCGCCGACTTCACGATCTACGCCGCCGACGAGCAGCTACAGCTCGCGGCCGACGCGCTCGACGCCGCGAAAGACCGGCCGCCGGCGCTGCTCGAGCCGGAAGACCTGCTGCGCCAGATCTCGCGCGCCAAAAGCCGGCTGCTCTCGCCGCGCATGGCTGCGCGCTTCGCCCAGACGCCGCTCGACGCGTTTGTTGCCGGCTGCTACCGCCGCTACCAGCAGTCGCTGGCGCGACATAACGCGCTCGACTTCGACGACATGATCCTGCTGACGCACCAGCTGTTCGCCGAGCACCCCGATGTGCTCGAAGCCTACCAGGCCAAGTGGCGCCATGTGCTGGTCGACGAGTACCAGGACACCGACCCGAGCCAGTATGCGCTGGTCGAGCTGCTGACGCGCCCGGTGGCCGGGCGCCCGCGCTCGCTATTCGCGGTGGGCGATGGCATGCAGGCGATCTACGGCTTCCGCAACGCCGACCATACGATCATCGCGCGCTTCCAGAACGACTTCCCCGATGCGCGCGTGATCGAGCTAGCCACGAACTATCGCAGTCGCCAGCCGATCCTCGACGCGGCCTACGCGATCATCCGGCACAGCAAGGCTGTGGCGCCTATGGCGCTGCGCTCGGCCCTGCCCGATGCGGCAGCGAAGCATGCGCAAGCGGCCTCGGGCCGCGCGTCGGCCGGGGCGATTGCGTCGCCGCTGCTGATCTTTGATGCGAAAGATGGCCGCGACGAGGCCGAGCAGATCGCGCGCAGCATCAACGAGCTGGCGCGCCAGGGGCGCAAGTTCCGCGAGATCGCGATTCTGTACCGCACCCGCCACCTCAGCCGCGGCTTCGAGGCGGCGCTACGCCACGCGCGCATCCCCTACAGCGTGCGCGGCAGCACCGGCTTCTACGATCGCGCGGTCGTCCGCGACGCGCTGGCCTACCTGCGCGCAATCGCCAACCCCAGCGACAACCTGAGCCTCGTGCGGATCGCGAATGTTCCCGCGCGCGGCCTGGGCGCCCAGGCGCTGGCAGCACTCTCGGGCTACGCCTCGCAGAACGGCGTGTCGCTCTCGGCGGCGCTGGCCCAGCCGGCGGCCTGGAAGGCGCTCTCGGCCAAGGCGGTGGATGGTGCGCGCCTGCTGGCGTCGCTGCTGGCGCGCTGGCGCACGTTCGCCGCAGGCACCACCCCGCCCGACAGCCTGCTGGCCGACGTGCT
>CALLYN010000634.1 GCA_937858455.1 uncultured Kouleothrix sp. | reverse complement strand
GGCAACATCGTTGTCTCGCGCCGCGCCATTCTGGAAGAAAGCCGCGCCGAACAGCGCGCCGAAGTCATCGGCAACCTGACCGAAGGCCAGACCGTCGACGGCGTGGTCAAGAACATCACCGAATATGGTGCGTTCGTTGATCTGGGCGGCGTGGACGGCCTGCTGCATGTCACCGACATGGCCTGGCGCCGCGTCAACCATCCGTCGGAAATCCTGTCGATCGGCGAGACCGTCAAGGTTCAGGTCATCAAGATCAACAAGGACACCCACCGCATCAGCCTGGGCATGAAGCAGCTTCAGGCCGATCCGTGGGATACGGTCGCCAGCAAGTTCCCGATCGGCTCGGTCCATTCCGGCCGCGTGACCAACATCACCGACTACGGCGCGTTCGTCGAACTCGAGCCGGGCGTCGAATTGCTGATCGGCCTCGAGGCGATGAGGCGGCTGCGCCGGGACGGCGCGAAGCATCAGCAACAGCACGAACGGGGCGACTGAACCCGACCTGCTGCTGTAGGGCGCCTGAATGCCGGCAGGCGATGGCTTGGCAGCCGTCGGCCGGCAGAGGCCCGACACACCGCTCGGAACGCCGCAGCCAGAATGCCACATCTCCCCCTGCCCTGCGCGGAACATCTCCAACCATGCTCGACCGTCGCCGCTGCCTGAAATGGGGCGCCTCACTCGCCACTACGCCGCTGGCCCGCCCCACCGCCGCCAGGCGGCCGGCGTCCTCGGCCAGCGCGCGCACCACCTCGACCAGGAAAAAGGTATTGCCCTCGGTTTCCTGCTGGAGCCGGGCTAGCAGCTCGGGCCGCCGGCCGGCCTCGCCCAGCATCGCCACGCTCAGCGCCGCGACATGCTCGGGGCTCAGGCGCGGCAGGTCAAGCCGGCGCATCTCCGGCAGCTCGCTGCCAAGCTCGGGCCGCTCGTCGTTGCGGAAGGTGCCGACCAGCATAAGCGGCTGCTCCGCCGCCAGGCGCAGCAGATGCGGCAGCGGCAGCAGGCTTTCCTCGGCCCACTGCAGGTCTTCGAGCATCAGCAGCAGCGGCCGGCTATGCTGCTGAAACAGGCCGGCGATGGCGGTCAGCAGCCGGACCTGCGCGGCCCTGCCCTCCAGCGGCGGGGCCGGCCCCACCGGGCGGCCGATCAGCTCGCCGATGTCGCCGATCAGCGGCAGCAGCGCCGCCGCGCTGATGTCGTCGACATGCTCGCTCGCCACCACAAGCTGGCGCAGGGCGTCGCGCCAGAGCTGAAAGCTCGCGCCGCCCTCCTGCACGGCCTGCCCGCGCACCACGAGAACGCCGTCGACCAGCGCCTGGGTTTCGAGCTCGCGCAGCAGCCGCGATTTGCCAACGCCGCTCTCGCCGCCGATCAGCCAGGCGCTGCCGTGGCCGCGCCGGGCCTGCTCGAGCGCGCCGCCCAGCGTGGCCAGCTCGGCGTCGCGGCCGACAAAGGTCGCCGCCTGCAGGTAGCTCTCGCGGATGGCCGGGCTTTCTTCGGGCGGCAGCCCAACCGCCGCCCGCAGCAGGGTGATCGAGATCTGCGCGCTGGGCGGGCGGCTGGCCGGCTCCCTGGCAAGCAGCTGGCCAATCGCCCAGGTCAGCGCGGGCGGCGCGGCGATCGCTTTCAGGTTGGCCTTGTGCGCGAAGATCCGGTCGAGAAAGTCGTGGATGCTATCGGCGGGGAAAGGGTGCTGGCCGGCCAGCAGCTCGTAGGCCACCACGCCTATGCTATACAGGTCGCTGGCCTCGGTGTAGGGCTGGCCGTCGATGACCTCGGGCGCGAGGTACAGCAGCGTGCCGAAGACGTCGTCGGCGCGCTGCTGCTGCGCCAGCACCGAAAGGCCAAAGTCGAGCAGCCGCACGCGCCCGCCGGCCACCAGCAGGTTGGCCGGCTTGAGATCGTGGTGCAGCACGCCGCGCCGGTGCAGGTAGGCCAGCGCCTCGAGCGCCTGCGTCAGCAGCCCGACGCGCTGCTGAAGGCTCTGCCCGGCCCCAAACTCGAGGATCGTCTGCGCGCCCTCAAGCAGCTCCATGGTGAAGAACGGCTGGCGCGCGGCGTCGAAGCCGTAGTCGAGCACGCTGATGATGTGCGGATGGCGCAGGCCGGCCAGCGTACGAAACTCGTGCGCCAGCGCCAGGCGCAGTGCCTCGGAATTGGCGTCGATCTCAGGCGCCAGCCGGACGCGCTTCAGCGCGACATCCTGGCCGATCAGGCGGTCGTGCACGCGATAGACCGTGCCCATCGCTCCTTCGGCAAGCGTGGCGAGCAGGCGATACCGCGGGTTGATGTCGATCATAGTGTCACGCTGGCTAGCGGCCATTTCCTGCGTCAGTATGGTTCAGGCGGCCCCGAAAGTCAAGCGAAGCGCGCCTACGATGCAGCTACGCACCGCCTGCGCGCTCCCCGAGCCCCCCGCCGATGTTGTAGGCGCGTTTCGCCAGCCCGTAGGCGCACTCGTAGGCCATTGCGGTGGCCTCGTCTTCGGCCAGCAGCCCCTGCGCCACCAGCCCCGCCAGCCAGTCGCAGCTCACCCGCCGCCAGACGTCGTGGCGCGCGGGGATCGACACAAACGCGCGCGTGTCGTCGTTGAAGCCGGCGGTGTTGTACAGCCCCGCCGTCTCGACTACGCGCGCGAAGTAGCGCCGCATGCCGTTCACGCTGTCGAAGAACCACCACGGCGGGCCGAGCCGCAGCGCCGGGTAGTAGCCGGCCAGCGGCGCCAGCTCGCGGCTGTAGCTGCTCTCGTCGAGCGTGAACAGAATCAGGCGAAAGCGCGGGTCGGCGCCGTAGCCGCCCAGCAGCGGCCGCAGGTTGCGCGTCCACTCGGTGGCGAGCGGGATGTCGGCGCCTTTGTCGGGGCCGAAGCGCGCGAACAGCGCCTCGTGGTGGTCGCGCAGGCTGCCGATGTGCAGCTGCATCACCAGGCCGTCCTCGGCGCTCATACGCGCAAACTCGATCAGCATGTGCCCGGTGAAGCGCGCGGCGTCCTCGGCGCTGGCCTGGCCGCGCAGCGCACGGCCAAAGATCGCCTCGGCTTCGGCGCCGCTCAGCCGCGCGGTGTAGGGCGTCGCGGCGGCGTGGTCGGTCGCCAGCGCGCCCAGCTGCTTGAATGCGGCGCGCCGCGCCTCGAGCGCGCGGATGTAGCCGGCGTAGCCCGAGATATCGACCCCTGCGGCGGCGCCCAGTGCGGCGATCTGCGCGCCCCAGGCCGGGTGCGCCAGGTTCATCACCGCGTCGGGCCGGAAGGTCGGGCGAATGTGGCCCATGCCGGCGGCATGCATCCGCCGGTGCTCGTCAAGCGTGTCGCTCGCGGCGTCGGTGGTCGCCAGCAGCTCGATGTTGAAGCGCTCCAGCAGCGCGCGCGGCGCGAACTCAGGCCGCGCCAGCTGAGCCTCGATCTGGTCGTAGATCCGCTGAGCGCTCTGGCCATCCAGCCGCTCAGCGACGCCAAACACGCCGATCAGCTCGTCGGCCAGCCATAGCCCGGTGGGCGTGCCGCGAAACAGAAAAAAGTGCTCGGCGAAGCGCTGCCAGATGCGCCGGTGATCGGCCTCGACCGGCGTGCCGTCGCGCGTGGGCACGCCCAGGTCTTCGAGCGCGACGCCCTGGCTGTAGAGCATGCGAAAGACATAGTGGTCGGGGATGATGAACAGGTCGGCCGGGGTGCCGAAGCGCGCGGCCGGGTCGGCCAGCAGCGCCGGCGGCACGTGGCCGTGCGGGCTGATGATCGGCAGCTTCGCGACCGTGGCATACAGGTCGCGCGCCACCTGGCGCACCGCCGGGTCGGGGCTGAAGCAGCGGTCGGGCGCGAGCGCCCAGGGCAGTTGCGGCATCAAGATTGCTCCTCGTGCGTAGGCACCACACAGGCCGGCGCCCCGCGCGGGCGCGCTTGCCACCGTATACTAATACAACTCGGCGAACATCGCTCGCGCCGCTCGCCAGAGCACTTCTGGCAAACACGGCATCCCCTGGACAGAAGCGCGCGCGGTGTAGTACACTATCAGCATCCGCAGCATAGAAGGTAAGTATGACCGACACCCAAACAACCGGGCTTCGCGTCCTGGGCATCTTCGCACACCCCGACGACGCCGAGTTCACCTGTGGCGGCAGCGCGGCGCGCTGGGCCGCCGAGGGCGCCGACATCACCTATGTCGTGATCACCAACGGCGCCGCCGGCAGCAACGACCCGGCCCAGGACCTCGGCGAGCTGGTGCGCATCCGCGCGGCCGAGCAGCGCGCCGCCTGCGATGTGCTCGGCGTGCGCGAGCTGATCTTCCTCGGCTACCCCGACGGCACGCTCCAGCCGACGATCGAGCTGCGCCGCGAGCTTACACGCCTGATCCGCCGGCTCAAGCCCGACCGCGTCGTCACTGGCGACCCGACCGCGGTGTTTATCGGGAAGGACTATATCAACCATCCCGACCACCGCGCCGCCGCCGAGGCCGCGATCTACGCCGTGTTCCCGAGCGCCGTCACCCGCCCGATCTTTCCCGAGCTGCTGGCCGAGGGCTACGAGCCTCACCAGGTCAGGGAAGTGTATATCATGGGCGACGACGCCTCAGCCGATACGTTTGTCGATATCTCGTCCACGCTCGATCACAAGATCGAGGCGCTGCGCTGCCACAAAAGCCAGCTCGACCCCGGCGACGGCCAGTGGGTGCGCGAGTGGGCCGCCGAGGCCGGCAAGCGCGCCGGTGTGCCCTACGCCGAGGCCTTCCGCGTCATGAAGCTCGCCGAGTAGCCCCGGCGCTCCGAGCACAGCGCTCGCAATGGTGGTTGCCCAGGCCTGGGACGGAGGCAACGCCTTACACGAACACCCTGCTTCAATGGCGAAGTAAGCTCCCAGGTCGATCCGCCGGTGACGCCTTCCGGCGGAGCGTCCTTGAAACATGCCCTTTTCAATGTGCGGCTGCAGATTACGCAGCTTGCGTATTCCAACGCTGTACATTGAACATCCACGATTGCGGCATCTCCGAAAGGCTTCACGGAAGGAGGATCTCACCCGACCAGACAAACCGCAACTGAGCGCGCCCTGCCCCTGCGAGACGCTCGGTGGGGGGCAGCACGCAAG
>CALLYN010000633.1 GCA_937858455.1 uncultured Kouleothrix sp. | reverse complement strand
TGGGCCGTGCTGGCCGCCGCGCTGCTGGTCGCTGCGGGCGTGGGGCTGCTGCTGCTGCGCGCCAACGACCCGCGCAACGACGCCCGCCCGCTCGAGGTGGTGAAGGGCTTCGCGGCCGCGATCGAGGCCAGAGACGCCGACGCCATGCTCGCGGCGGTCGAGCCGACGATCTACCGGCGCGAGATCGGCCCCGAGGTGCGCGCCTATGTCGAGTATCTCGAGGCGGCGAGTTTCGAGAACGCGCGCTACGAGCTGCTCGACAACGACGGTGATCGCGCCCACGTGCGCTGGACGGCCACGATGCACTATACGCTTAACCTGGGCGATACGCGCAAAACCGGCGAGCGCGCGATCGACACCACTTTCGAGCTGGCCAAGCTCGAAGGTGCGTGGTACCTCCATAGCGCCGCAATGCCACGCTGATGAAACGCCTCCTGCCGGCTATGCTGCTCGCACTCGCGCTTGCGCCCGCGCTCACGCAGGCGAGCCCCGAGGCGCCCAACGACCCGCGCTTCGGCGAGCAGTGGGGCCTCGCGCAAGTTGGCGCGCAGTGCGCCTGGGCTAGCACGCTCGGCAGCCCCGACGTGACAGTCGCCGTTGTCGACAGCGGCGTCGACCTGCGCCACCCCGACTTGGTCGGCCGGCTGCGCGCCGATGGGCGCGACTTTGTGGATGGCGACGACGACCCGAGCGACGAGAACGGGCACGGCACGAATGTCGCCGGGATCATCGCCGCCACGCTCGACAACAACGAGGGTGTTGTTGGATTGGCGCCCGGCGTCAGGATCTTGCCCGTGCGCGTGATGAACGCCAAAGGCGCCGGCTCGGATCGCGCGATTGCGCGCGGCGTGCGCTACGCCGCCGACAAAGGCGCGCAGGTGATCAACCTCAGCCTCGGCGCCTCGCTCACCATCGACGCCGACACCGTCTCGGAGCAGGTCACCAGCGCGATCCGCTACGCCCAGAGCAAGGGCTCGCTGGTGGTGGTGGCCGCCGGCAACGATTTTCTGCCGCTCGAGAACGCGATCGTCGGCGATAACCCCGATGTGCTGGTGGTGGCTGCGACCGACGAGAACGACATCAAGGCCGACTTCTCGAACTCCGGCCCGTGGGTCAGCGTCGCCGCGCCGGGCGTGCATATCCTCTCGACAATGCCAACCTACGATGTGTACCTCACCAGCCAGGTGCCGCGCAGCGAGCGCTTCAGCACCGGCTACGACTACATGAGCGGCACCTCGCAGGCTACGCCGTTTGTGTCGGCGCTGGCGGCGCTGCTGTTCTCGGCCCACCCCGACTGGGACTGGCGGCAGGTCGAGCAGGCGCTGAAGCAGAATGTCGTAGATATCTCGGCGCAGAACGCCACGCTGGCGGCGAAGGGCTACCTTGGCACCGGCCGTATCGACGCCTGCAGGGCGCTGGGGGGCAGCGCGCCCGCGCCTACCGCTACCGCCGAAGCCACTCCGGCCCCGGCCGCACGGCCGACCGCGCGCAGGTGGACGACAACCTCGGCGAGCGCGCGCGCGCCAACCGCATCATCGGACTGACACGCTACAAGGTGCGCGCCATCGTCTCGCTTTCGAACGCCACGGTCGTGCGCGAGCTCGACACCTTGGAAAAGTCTAGCCTGAAAAAACTAGCCATTCCCAACGAAGCCGTGATTTTTTATGCAGAGCGCGCCGATTTAACAGCGCTTGCCGGTGAGCTTGCCAGCGGGTTGGGCAAGCTGATCAGCAAGCGCCAAGCTTTTGATCCCTCCACTCCACAGGTCGATCCCTCGTCACCTGTGGGGCTCACCGAATAGGGATTGTGATTGGGGTAGTTGCACCAGACAAACTGGCAAGACCGATTTGGGCGAGGTTGCCTGGGCTGCTTTACAATTAGGCAGACCCGGGAACTCCGCTTTTTTGACGTTCAGCTTTGCTGTGACCGCAACCAATGCGCCAAGAGGATTGACCAATGGCAACCATAG
>CALLYN010000632.1 GCA_937858455.1 uncultured Kouleothrix sp. | reverse complement strand
GCCACGCAGTGCAACACAATCTATACGTGATCAAGCGAAGAGCGCAGGATAGAGCACGCGCGGCGCGCCGCCCCTGGGCTGGCGCCTAGCAGCTGTGGCCGGTTCGTGTGGGTGCGGGGAGTGCGAGGGAGGCAGGTTTGGGGCGCTACAGGCCGATCGTCTCGATGATGACTTCGCGGTCGGGCAGGCGGAACGTGAGGCGGTAGGTGCCAGGAATGAGGTTGTCGAGCACAAAGTTGCCCAGCTCGTCGACCTCGGCGGCAAGCATGTGGTGCTGCGCGTCGGATAGGTAGGCTGTCGCGGCGGGAGTATTGCCGTCGAGCAGAAACGAGCCGGTGACGACGTGGCGGTCGTCGCGGTTCGCGACCGGGCGCACGCCAATGGTGATGCGCACATTTTCGGCCTGAAAGGCGTACTGGCTGATCGGGGCCGAGCTGCGGGCGGCGCCATAGAAATCGAGCACCGGCGCCGACGCGTGCGTATACTGGCAGGTTGCGAACACCTGGCGCAGCGCCGGGCCAGGGCGATCGGCGTGGGCTTGGTTGCGCAGCGCTGTGGTGGTGAAGGTGTACCACTGGTCGGGCGGCGCGCGCCCGCTGAGCGCACTGCTAGCGAGCTGCTCGAGGAATCGCAGCTCGCGGCGGCAGTGCGGGCAGTCGTCGGTATGGGCGCGCGCGTGGGCGTACTGGGTGGGGTTGAGCGTGCCCTCGTGGAGGGCGACGAGTGTATCGGTGGAGGGGCAGAACATACGGAAGAACTGCTTGCGGAGGATGCCCTGGAGCTCGGCATAGTGGCGGGCACGCGCGGCGCAGTGTTCACAAAGCAGCAAGTGCGATTCAACCTCCGGGCTGGCTTCCCCATCGATCGCGGCTATCAGTGCAAGATCGTCGAGCTCGGGCGGGTAGATGCACCGCGTGGCATCCGAAGGTGGTAGATCCATAAAAAACTCCGCTGGTGTTAGCCGGGCCTCGGTTGTCTACATTACTGAACGGTGCAGCGAGTGAATTTTGCACATACTTTTTATTAACTTTTTTGGGTGATTCTCGCGCATCGGCTATAATTGCCGCTTCTGGCCGCCTATAGCCGAGGTTTGAGCATGTCTGCCGCTTCCATTGGGTATATCGCGCTGCTGCGCGAGAATCGCGCGTTTCGCCGGCTGTGGTACGGCCAGGTTGTCAGCCAGCTGGGCGATTGGTTCGACTCGATCGCGCTGTTCGCGCTGCTGTACAAGCTCACCGGCTCGGGCCAGGCGGTCGGGGCGCTGCTGGTAGCGCAGTTTCTGCCGGCCACGATTGTGGGTATGTGGGCCGGGGTGATCGTCGACCGGCTGCCGCGCAAGCTGGTGCTGATCGCCACAAACCTCGGCTGCGCCGCGCTGGTGCTGCTGTTTTTGCTGGTGCGCAGCCCCGGCCAGGTGTGGCTGATCTACGCCGCGACGATACTGAAGATGTCGTTGGTAGCATTTTTTGATCCGGCGCGCACCGCTGCCATCCCGAATGTGACGCGGCGCGAGGAGCTGATCGCCGCCAATGCGATCAGCGGCGCCACGTGGTCGGCGATGCTGGCGATCGGCGCTGGGCTGGGCGGGATTGTGGCCGGCACGCTGGGCACCGACGCTGCATTTCTGATCGATGCGGCCTCGTTCGTGCTTTCGGCGCTGTGTATCTGGCAGGTGCCTATCCCCGAGCCGCACCTGCACGAGCGCCAGCCCACCAGCCGGCTGCAGGAGTTTCGCGAGGGCTTTGCGTTTGTGTTTCACCGCCGCGATATCGCGGTGTATACGCTCACCAAGACGCTGTGGAGCTTTGGCGGGGGCATTCTGCTGCTGCTTACGGTGTTTGGCCGGCAGGTGTTTCCGCTGGGCGTCGATGGCGCGCTGAGCATCGGGCTGCTGTACGCGGCGCGCGGTGTGGGCGCGGGCATTGGCCCGCTGCTGGCGCGGCGCTGGGGCGGCGATGGCGAGCGCTTTCTGCGCCGCGCGATCGGGCCGGCGTTTTTGTGCACCGCGCTGGGCTACGCCGTGGTAAGCGGCGCGCCCTCGCTGCTGGTG
>CALLYN010000631.1 GCA_937858455.1 uncultured Kouleothrix sp. | reverse complement strand
AGCACGCTGCCCGGCCGAGTCGGCGATGGCGTGCAGCCGCGCGCCGTGCGGCGCAACCTCGCCTATGCCGGGGTGGCCCTCGGCGATGGCGCGCGCGCGATCTTGCGGCGTGCCCTCGATCTCCAGCACCTCGCCTTTGATCGTAGAGTGCTTGAGCGCAGCGGGCGTATCGAGCGCCACCAGCCGGCCGCCGTACATCAGCCCGATCCGATTGCAGTGCTCGGCCTCGTCCATGTAGTGCGTAGTGACAAACACCGTCACACCCTGGCTGGCCAGCTCGTAGATCAGATCCCAGAACGCGCGGCGCGCCTCCGGGTCGACGCCGCCGGTTGGCTCGTCGAGAAACAGCATGCGCGGCTGGTGCACGATCGCGCAGGCCAGCGCCAGGCGCTGCTTCCACCCACCCGAGAGGTTAGCCGTCAGCTCGCGCTCGCGGCCGCGCAGGCCGGCCATATCGACAAGCGCGGCGATGCGCGCGGCGCGCGCGCTGCGCGCGATCCCGTAGACATCGGCGTAGAACTCAAGGTTCTCGCGCACCGTCAGGTCGGGGTACAGGCTAAATTTCTGCGACATATAGCCGATCCGCGCCTTGATCGCCTCGCTCTCGCGGCCGATATCGAAGCCGAGCACCCGGCCAGCGCCCGCGCTAGGCGCGATCAGGCCGCAGAGCATGCGGATGGTTGTGGTCTTGCCCGAGCCGTTCGGCCCCAGAAAGCCAAATACCTCGCCGGGCTCCACCAGCAGCGTCACGCGATCGACCGCGACAAACTCGCCGAAGTTGCGCGTCAGATTTTCGGTTTCGACGGCGTAGGCAGTACTCATGTGCTTCCTCGACATGGCCGGGGCGCGGGCGCGCCAGGCTAGATAATCTCGAGCGCGTCGCGATCCGGCAGCGGCGGGAATGGCGCCGTGGGCAGCGCCTGGTACCAGTACGCCACCGAGGCGATATCGTCTTGCAGCGGCAGGTAGCGGCCGCCGCTGCGCCAGCCAAGCGCCTGGATGGTGACGCGCAGGTCGCGCTCGAAGCGGATCGGGTCGGCGATATGCCAGCGGTACATGCCAAAGCGCGTCTGCGAGGCGTACAGGCCGTCGGGCCGGATCACCTGCGCCAGGCCGGCGTAGGGAGTGGTGAACTCGCGATAGCCGCCCTGTTCCTTGCCGACATCAAAGTTGTATGAGCCGCAGAAGTAATCTTCGGTGCCGGTGCCACAGATTGTCGGAAACTCGTCGTCGCCGTCGAGAAAGAACTTGATCTCGCCCTCGCCCCACCAGCCCGCGCTGTTGACGCCCCAGGCCATATAGGTGCCGACGTAGTGGCCGCGCCCCTGCACGCCGTCGAGGATGGTATACACGCCCTGGTAGGGCAGCGGGTTCACGCGCCGGAACTGGGCGTGGAAGTAGGCTGCGTCGGCCGGCACGCTTGTCTCGGCGTAGGTGATCTGGTAGTACAGCGTCATCGGCTCGTCGGCGCGGTTTGTCAGCGTCACGCGGGCGCCGTGGCGGAAGGGCATCTCCCAGTAGCAGTTGAACGCGCTGCCGGGGTTGACGCACACCGCCAGCGAGCTCACCTGGGCGTAGCGGCCCCAGCCGCAGGCGAAGAAATCGCCGACCGGGCACTCGACCGCCGGTGTATCGGCGCCGTCCCAGTAGATCCGCAGGATGCTCGATCGCCAGCTGCCGGTGGGCGTCAGCCAGATATGCTGGATGGCGCCGGAGCCCTCGATCACGGCGAGATCGCGCGTCTCGCCGGGCGCGATGCGGATCGACGGCGAGATCTTCCAGCCCACGCCCAGGTCGCGCGCGGCCATGGCGCCAGTGCCCTCAGTGGCGCGGCCGCCGCCGCCCTTCGCGCCGTCGAAGTTCTCGGGGCTGATCGAGCGCGTCTTCGCCGGCGACAGCCGCGACAGGTTGCCGAGGTGCATGCCAAGCCCGTTGAATGGTGCCATACGATGCTCCATTGGTATGAATGGCGCGCCAGCGGCGCACCTGCGCGAAAGCCGGCATCGGGCAGCGGCTACGCGGCCGGCGCCTTTCTGCCCTGCAAGAACATAAACACATCTTCCATGGTCGGCTGGATCGGCCGCACGGCCGCGAGCACCACGCCGCTCCCCTCAAGCTGATGCTCAAGCGCGCCGGCGGGCAGCGCCGCGTCGGCAAACAGGTGCAGCCGGTCGCCGAACACCTGCACCTCGCGCACGCCCGGCATAGCGCGCAGCCGTTCCTGAGCAGCGTGCAGCGGCCGGGCCTGCACCTCGAGCACCAGGCCCGGAACCAGCCGCTGTAGCTCGCGCGGGCTACCCGAGGCCATCAGCGCGCCCCCGCGCATAAAGCCGACCACATGGCAGCGGTCGGCCTCGTCCATGTATGGCGTCGACACCAGCACGGTCATGCCGTCCTGGCTCACGGCGTCGCGCAGAATATCCCAAAACTCGCGGCGCGACACCGGATCGACGCCGGTAGTCGGCTCGTCGAGCAGCAGCACGGCGGGCTTGTGGATCAGCGTGCAGGCGAGCGCCAGCTTCTGCTTCATGCCGCCGGAAAGCGCGTCGGCGCGGCGGCCCTGGAACGGGCCGAGCTGGCTGAAGCCCAGCAAGCGCTCGAACAGCGCGGGCTGCTGGGCGCGCGGCACACCGTAGGCATCGGCGAAGAAGCGCAAATTCTCGCGCACCGTCAGGTCGCCGTACAGGCTGAAGCGCTGTGGCATATAGCCCAGCCGCCGCCGCACTGCCTCGGGATCGCGGGCGACATCGATGCCCAGCACGGTGGCCTGGCCGCCGCCCAGGCGCAGCGCGCCGCAGAGCATGCGCAGCGTGGTGGTCTTGCCGGCGCCGTCGGGGCCAACCAGCCCGTAGATCCGGCCCGCAGGCACCTGCAGGTTCAGGCCGGCCACGGCGTGGATGGCGCCGAAGGTACGCGACAGGTTGATCGTTTCTACCGCAAAAGGCTGCATAGCGCCCACCTTAACCAAAGCGATCGAGAGATCCGTCATGCTGGACGGAAGACGAGAGATCGCGCTATTCGTCCTTGGTCTTCTGTTTTCCGTCCCTGCTGCGTGGCGGATAGTCAAGTCGTGTTGGTATTAAAGCCTGGTGTATGTCACTCGATAATCACGGCGTCGGCGGGCATGCCCGGCTTGAGCGCGTGGTCGGTGTTGGGCAGCTCGACGCGCACGGCGAACACGGTTGTGGCGCGCTCGTCTTTGGTCTGCACATTGCGCGGCGTGAACTGCGCCTCCTGGGCAATAAACGTGACGCTGCCCTTGAACACGCGGCTGGGGAAGCTATCGACCGTCACGTCGACCGGCTGGCCCTGGCGCACGCGGCCGATGTCGGCCTCGCCGACGTACAGTGTGAGGCGCACGGTGTCGAGCGAGCCGATCGTCATCAGCGCCGCGCCGGGCAGCGCCTGCTCGCCCTCGTGGATGGCGCGGCTGAGCACCAGCCCGCCGCGCGGCGCGCTGAGCGCGGCTTTGGCGAGCTGCACCTCGATCTGGCGCTGGTTGGCGCGGGCCTGGGCGAGCTGCGCCTCGG
>CALLYN010000630.1 GCA_937858455.1 uncultured Kouleothrix sp. | reverse complement strand
AGTACGAGCTGAAAGATCCGCGTGTAGGCTTCGCCACTGTGGTTGGCGTGGACGTAAGCGCCGACCTGCAGCACGCCAAGGCGCGCGTCTCGGTGATGGACGAAACCCAGCGCGCCGATACCATGGAGGGCCTCGAGCGCGCGCGCGGCTTTATGCGCCGGCGCGTGGCCCAGGAGCTGCGGCACCTGCGCATGGTGCCCGAGCTACACTTCGTGCTCGATACTTCGCTTGACTATAGCATGCGCATCGACGAAGTATTACGTCAAGTTGAGCTTGAGCGCCGCAGCAACCCGCCAGGCGACGCTACAAGCGACGCCACAAAAGACTGAGCGTTTGAGCCGGGCAGAGCGCGGGCGATTGAACGGGCGCGGGCATGGGCCGCGACGCAGCTGAATGGACGATGTGTATTTCAAAAAGCGGATCGACTACTACTGCCGTAGCCAGTCGTTCGCATTCGATGTCGCCCACACGCTATTCTCATCGCACCAGATCGACGATGGCACCGATCTGTTTCTACGCACGATCGAGCTGGCGACACCGCGCACCATCCTCGACATGGGCTGCGGCTGCGGTGTGATCGGGATCGTGCTGGCGCGCCTGCTGCCGGCGGCACGCGTCTACGCGATCGACCGCGACCTGCTGGCGATCCGCTACACCCGGCACAACGCCGAGCTGAACCATATCGCCAACCTGGAGGCGATTGGCAGCGTAGGCCTCGAGCATGCGCCGCGCGAGCCCTACGACCTGATCGTCGCAAACATCCCCGCGAAGATTGGCGACGAAGCGATCGAGCGCGAGTTCGTGCGCGATCCGTACGACCGGCTGCGGCCTGGTGGCGATTACTGGTTCGTGGTGGTGAGTGGGCTGAACCACCTCATCCCCGGCATTGGTGTGCGCAGCCAGATCAGGCTCAGGCAGGTCAAGAAACGCGCGGGCCACGCGGTGTATCATGTGCGCAAACCAGCCACTGGAACGGATAGCTGACACGTTATGACAATCTATACTGACCCAACCCAGGCCGCCCCCGCGCTGCTGGCCCAGATCGAGCAAGCCTCACGCATCCTCATTCTGACGCATATCAACCCCGACGGCGACGCAATCGGCTCGTTGCTGGGCGTATGGCATATGCTCAACCAGCTCGGCAGAACCTCGTTGCCGCTGGCCTCGTCGCCGCTGCCGGGCTACGCCACGTGGCTGCCCGGCGCCGGGCACATCCAGGTGTACCGCCAGGGCATGGCGCTGCCGGAAGCCGACCTGATCATCATGGTCGACACCGCCGCGCTGAGCCGGATCGGGCGGATCTACGACGAGCACACCCAGGCGCTGGCGAACCTGCCGATCGCGATTGTCGACCACCACGTCACGAATGATGGCGCGGGGCTGGTGAACCTGATCGACCCGCACGCCGCCTCGACCTGCGAGCTGCTGTACCGGCTGTTCCAGGCCATGGGCATCCGCGTCGACGCCGACATGGCGACGTGCCTGCTGATGGGCATCACCACCGACACGCAAAGCTTCCAGACCAGCGCGACGACCGCAAGCTCGCTGCGCGTAGCCGCCGACCTGCTCGACCTTGGTGCGGAGCAGCGCCGGATTGTGCGCGAAGTGTACTACGCGCTGCCGGCCAGCAGCGCCGAGCTGATCGGGCTGGCGCTGGCCGATATGCACAACGAAGGCCCGATCGCCTGGACGCGCGTGACGCTGGCGATGATGCGCGAGACTGGCGCCGAAGACGAGGCGGTGGACGAGGTGGTGCGCATGATGCAGCGCGTGGTTGCGGTGCATGCGCTGGTGGTGTTCAAAGAGCGGCAGGACGGCACCACCAAGATCAG
Source organism: uncultured Kouleothrix sp. (assembly GCA_937858455.1). Classification (GTDB taxonomy): domain Bacteria; phylum Chloroflexota; class Chloroflexia; order Chloroflexales; family Roseiflexaceae; genus Kouleothrix. The sequence goes on along the minus strand of CALLYN010000630.1, from coordinate 1,662 downwards.
CCTGCGCTCGATCCCGAGCATCAACGTGGCGCAGCTGGCGACACGCTGGGGCGGCGGTGGGCACGCCCAGGCCGCCGGAGCGACGCTGGCGATGCCGCCCGAGCAGGCCGAGCGCGAAGTACTGCCGCACCTGCTCGCGCTCGTCGAGGCGCGCGATTAGCGCCGCCTTGCTCGGCACCTCAACGCTAATGCATGGGTTTTTGAACATCGACAAGCCAGCCGGCATAACATCGCACGACGTGGTGGCGCGAGTACGGCGCCTGGCGCGGCAGAAGCGTGTGGGCCACGCCGGCACGCTCGACCCGGCCGCCACCGGGGTGCTAGTGCTGGCGCTGGGAAATGCCACGCGGCTGATCGAGTATGTGCAGGACGCCACCAGCAAGCGCTACCTGGCTACGGTGCAGCTCGGCGCGGCAACCACCACCGACGACGCCGAAGGCGAGGTTGTCGCGCGCGCTCCCGTCCCAGCGCTCGACGGCCAGGCGATCGAGGCGCTGCTTGAGCGCTTCCGTGGCGAGATCTTGCAGGTGCCGCCGATGTACGCGGCGCTGCACCACCAGGGCCGGCGCCTACACGAGCTGGCACGCGCCGGGATCGTCGTCGACCGGGAGGCGCGCCCGGTCTCGATCCAGCGGCTGTCACTGCTCGATCATACGCCCGACACGCTGACGCTCGACGTGCTGTGTGGCAAAGGCACCTACATCCGCTCGCTGGCGCGCGACATTGGCGCGGCGCTCGGCTGCGGGGCACACCTGGCGGCCCTGCGGCGCACCGCCGTGGGCCAGTTTGGCATCGCGAGCGCGGCGCAGCTCGCCGACCTGGAAGCGCATCCGGATGCGCTTACGCAGGCGCTGCGGCCGCCCGAAGACGCGGTGAGCGACTGGCCGGCGGCGACGGTGGAGGGCGAGGCAGCACGGCGTGTGCGCAACGGCATGCCGATCGAGCTGGTAGGCATCGCTGGCGACCGCGCCCGGCTGCACACACCCGACGGCGTATTGCTGGCGCTGGCGCGCCGGGCGGGCGAGCGCTGGCAGCCCGAGAAGGTCTTCGACTGGAGCTGATTAGCCAGCTTTGCCTGTGGGCGTGGGCGCAGGCCCGCGCAGCGCACGCGAAGCTTCATATGCACCATGGATATTGTTCAGGGCCTGCTCAGATCGATCAACAGCCGCCCGACGATCTTGACGATCGGCGCGTTTGACGGCGTGCATGTCGGCCATCAGCACCTGATCGGCACGACAGTGCGCCGCGCCCGCGAGCTCGGCTGCCAGAGCGCCGTGATTACGTTCGACCCGCATCCCGACACCGTGATCCACCCTGAGCGCGACCGGCTATACCTCACGAGTCTCGACGAGCGCATGGAGCTGATCGAGGCGCTGGGCGCCGATCTGCTGATCGTGCTGCCATTTACCCGCGAGCTCATGGGCCTGCCGGCGCACGAGTTCATGCAGCAGATCTGTGACGCAGTAGCGCTGCGCGAGCTGTGGGTCGGCTGGGATTTCGCGCTCGGCCGCAAGCGCGAGGGCACGCTGCCGCGGCTGCGCGAGATCGGCCACGAGCTTGGCTACAGCGTGCACCCGGTCGACGCGCTGGCCCGCGCCGATGGCTCGCCGATCAGCTCGACGCGCATCCGCGATGCGCTGCGCAGCGGCGACGTGGCCACTG
>CALLYN010000629.1 GCA_937858455.1 uncultured Kouleothrix sp. | reverse complement strand
CGCGAGGCCGAGCTGGCGCGCGTGCTGCTCGAGGCATGCGCGGCGATCTCGCGCCAGCTTGGCTTCCGGCCCGACATGCGCCCCGACCCGGCGGCCTCGTAGCGGCCCGCGCGGCCAACCGCGCCGTGCATTTCAATCATCAGGAGAGTAGTATGCAGCTTACCGATTTCGCCTACCAGCCCGACCTGAGCCTGGCGACGACCATCCCGGCGCGCTGGTACACCGACCCTGCCATGCTGCCGGCCGAGGAGCAGCGCGTGTTTGGCTGCACCTGGCAGCTGGTCGGCCGGCTCGAGCAGGTGCGCAACCCCGGCGATTTCTTCACCTGCAGCGTGGTCGACGAGCCGCTGGTGGTGACGCGCGACACTGCTGGGCAGCTCCACGCCTTCTACAACGTCTGCCGCCACCGCGCCGGCTCGGTGGCCGAGGGCTGCGGCCAGCGCAAGACGCTGCAGTGCAGCTACCACGCCTGGACGTACGGCCTCGACGGGCGGCTGCTGAGCACGCCCGAGTTCGAGGGCGTGCGCGACTTCGACCGCGCCGCGTATGGCCTGCGCCCGGTGCGCGTCGATAGCTGGGGGCCGTTTGTGTTTGTGAACCTCGACGCCGATGCCGCGCCGCTGCGCGAGGTGCTGGGCGCCATCCCAGGCGAGACGGCGCACCTGCCGCTTGAGCGCATGGGCTTCTTCAAGCGCGTCGACTACCAGGTCGAGTGCAACTGGAAGGTATATATCGACAACTACCTTGAGGGCTACCACATCCCGGTGGCGCACCCCGGCCTGTTCAAAGAGATCGACTACAAGCAGTACGCCGTCGAGACGTTCCGCTACTACTCCAAGCAGTTCGCGCCGATCCGCGAGAAGCCCGACTCGCTGCTGCGGCGCAACCTCGAGCGCGGCGCCGATGCGCAGGCGCTGTACTACTGGCTGTTCCCGAATATCATGCTAAACATCTACCCCGACAACCTGCAGATCAATATCATCCTGCCGCTCGGCCACGCGCGCACGCTCACGATCTTCGAGTGGTACCTGCTCGACGCCGACAAGCCCGGCGCGGCCGACGACTTCCACAAGTCGTTTAAGTTCAGCGACCTGGTGCAGCAGGAGGATATCGCGATCTGCGAGGCGGTGCAGAAGCGCCTGCGCTCGCGGGCCTACGATGTGGGCCGCTTCTCGGTGGCGCGCGAGAATGGCGTGCATCACTTTCACGGCCTGCTGTGCGAGTTTCTGCAGGCGGGCGACGCGGCGGGCGTGTAGCGGGCGCGAGCGGGCCGCTCGCCGAGGCGCGCCGCACTCTGTTGCCGGGCGGCGGCTATAATGGCGCCGGCAATCTCG
>CALLYN010000628.1 GCA_937858455.1 uncultured Kouleothrix sp. | reverse complement strand
CCAGCCGTGGGCTGGGCAGTGGCCACCACCGCGGCGGTCGGCAGCGCGGCGGTTGGGTTTGCGGCAGTGTCGGGCGCGCCGCCGCAGGCTGCCAGCGTGGGCAGCAGCAGCACCAGCAGCGCTGTTGCGGCAATGCTTCGCATATGTGCGAAAGGCGTCTTCACAAGCATCTCCTTGATACGACAATGCTTTGTAGTAATGGCCGTATTGTACACGAATTCGCGCGCGGGCTGAAACGCGGCCCCCTGAGCGCAAGCTGACGGCTGGTTGCGCCGGAAGTGATGACGTATGAGCCGGCGCGCGCGTTACACCAACTCCGTATGATCACTGTCTTTGCTGCCGCAGGCTCAATCTCGTCGCTTGAGGAAGCCGAAGAGCGCAAGTGCGTAATACGCTGTTCGCTTGATCACGTAGAGATCGTGTTGCACGACGTGGCTTCGCCACGTCGTGCAACACAATACGAAATTTGGGGGCGGCGAAGCCGCCCCCAAACCCTCACCAAAGTGTCAGTAATCAAGCGAAGTGGCGGGCCGCGAATCAACAGCCGAGAACCCGGCGTCGCGTGGTTCTCGGCTCTTGAATGGTTGCCCTGCAGGCGTCTCTGGCTGCCTGCTGCCTAGTCTTTGGGCATCTGCTGGATGGCGGTATACGCCGGGCGCGGGCTCCAGTCGCCGTTCAGCACGCCGAACGAGGCTTGCTCGTGCAGCTCGTTGCCCTGGAACTTCCACAGCGTCGCGAAGTTCAGCTGCCACAAGAACATCCCGCCGACCCACGGCGCGTAGTCGTGGCGGCCCATCTGGAAGGCGCGCACGATGTAGTCGGCCTGCTCCTGCTGCGAGGTGTTGTTGCCGAAGCCGTAGCCCGGCGTGTTGTTGCGCGTAGCCCAGCCGAACTCAGTCACCCACACCTTCATGTCGCCGAGGCCGCTGTCGACCATCGCCTGGTGCACGTCTTCGAGCCGGCGGAAGTAAAACTCGCGGCTGGTCGTCCAGCCCGGGCCGGGGCCGGGGTTATCGGGCCAGAAGGTGTCGGGCGGGTTGGCCTGGCCGCCGGGGTGCGCGCCAATCACGTCGACGCTCGCGCGGAAGCGGCCGTCGGCGAACATCTGGCGCAGAAACGTGATGTCGCTAATCGCTACGTCCGAGCGGTTCGTCTCGGTCGAGGAAGGCGCGCCCGACACAATGATCGCGCCTGGGTCGGCGGCGCGGATGGCCTGCGACGCGCCCACCAGCATATCCATATAGAAGCTGGCGTTGGCGACGCGCCCGCCGTTCTCGTGGGCCAGGTTTTCCTCGTTCCAGATCTCGTACGCCTGCACCTTGCCGCGGTAGCGCAGCGCCATATTGCCCATGAAGCTATTGAAATCGTTGAAGTGCTCGCGCGCGGGCATGCCGTTGCGGCCGTCGGGGGTAGCCCAGCTGGGCGCGGCCACCACGCTAATCAGCAGCTTCACGCCGGCGTTGGCCGAGTCGTTGACGATGTTGTCGAGCTCGCCCCAGCAGATCTGGAAGCATGGTGTGCCCGGCGCGCCTTGCAGATCCATCCAGCGCACCTGCTGGCGGATCCAGCCGACGCCGGCGCCTTTCGAGGCGTTCAGCACGCGCTGGCGATCTTGCCAGGGCTGGCCCTGGCCGTACAGGATGGCGTTGAAGCCATATACAAACGACGACGTCTGCGGGTTGGGCGTCGGGTTGGGCACCTGGTCGGGGCCGATCGGCTGGAACGCCGCCTCGCCTTTGTGCTTGGCGTCGCGGTACTCGTTGCCCAGCAGGCCCAGCAAGATCTGGTAGCGCGGGTCGGGCTCGTCGGGGTGCCACTCCATGCGCTGGCGCTCGAAGTACTGCACCCAGTATGTGCGGCCGTCGGCCTGGTTGACTTCCTGGAACGGCTCGGATTTGGGCCGGCCAAACACCTCGAGGCCGCCGTTGCCGAGCCAGAAGCTGCGGAACGGCGCCGGGCTATCGCGCAGCGTGTGGCTGGTCGCGGCGTCAAACGTGCCGTCGCCAGGGTCGGCCACCGGCTGGAATGGCGCCTGGCTTTCGCGGCCGCGAATGATCTGGTTGCCCATCAGGCGCCCAAGGATGTAGAACTGCGTTCCGGCGTTCTCAGGGTGCTCTTCCAGCACGGCGCGCTCGAAGTACTGCACGCGGTAGAACTCGCCGGGGTTGGTGAAGCTTTCTTCGATAAACGGCTGCGAGATCGGGTAGCCCAGCACGAACAGTGCGTTCGGCGTGCGCTGCCAGAATGCCAGAAACGAGTTCATGGCCGCGTGCTGTGTTTCGTTGAAGTACTGCGACATGAACGGCGGCAGCGTGTCGGGCACGTCTTCGGGCCGGCGGGGCGCGGCGGCGCCGGCACTCGGCCAGGCCACCCACGCGCTGAGGATCGAAAGGATCAAAAGGGCGGCAAAGGCACGGTTCCGCATTGTCTGCTCCTCTAGTGAGAGTACCCTGAGTTCGCCGGCACGGGCGTTAGCGGCGCTGTATAGGCGATTATATTGCGCATGGCTGACGCGCCGCTGACGGGCGCCTGATAGAGCGATTACCGTTGGGTTAATCTAGTGGGGGCGTGGAGCCGGATCATGGCGTTTGGTGGAGATGCGGCGCTGGCCGCGGGCCGGGCACGCAGCGCTGCCGAGCTGCTAGCGGCGCTTGCAGTATGACAGCGCTGCCGCCACCGCCGCCTCGGGCGAGTTGACCGCCAGCACGTGCGGCTCGCCAGCGTCGTCGCGGCCCAGGTTCCAGGTGCGCAGCCCGATCACCGGGCGGCCAAGCTTGCGCGCCAGGGCGATCTCCGAGAGCGTGCCGTACTCGCCGCCGATCGCAATTACCACGTCGGCGCTGCAGACAATGATCGCATTGCGCGCCTCGCCGATGCCAGTGGCGATCGGCACCTGCACGTCGGGGTTGGCTGCGGCGGCGTCGTTGCCCGGTAGGATCCCAACCGTGGTGCCGCCGGCGCCGCGCGCCCCGCGACACGCCGCCGCCATCACGCCGCCCAGCCCGCCGCATACCAGCGTCGCGCCGGCTGCGGCGACGCTTCGGCCAACCATCTCGGCCAGCGCGGCGGTGCCGCTATCGCATTGGCCGGCGCCGCAGACGGCGATCATCGGTTTTCGTCGTTCTGGAGCGACCATACCGCTTGGTCCGTGCACTTTCTAGAAAACGTGGAAATCGCCGGGGAGCGTACGATGACCGGTAGCACCTGGCAAGCGCGTATTATAGGGGAGAGCCGCAGGCGCGTCAAATTGCGCCATGGCCCGTGCAACGCCGGCTCTCACTCCGCTCGCCTATCAGGCAAGTGGCCACGCGGAGGGGCGAAAGACGTTGCACCAGCCCTGAAGCTTGCGCGCATGCGCTTGACATCGCGCGGCTACCTGCTAGGATTATGCTCGATGAGCGGCAGGGCGGGATCTGGCTGCTGTGGCCCGAGGAGCAAGATTGCATGTTTCAACCACTGATCGACGACGCGCGCGATATGATCGGGCGCCTGCACCAGAGCGCCGAGCGCGGCCGCGAGAATGTTCCCTCGGCCGTGATGATGCGCTTTAGCGAGTTTCAGGCGTGGGAGACGGCCGTGCACAATGTGGCGCAGCTGGTGTTCGGCGACGAATCGCCGGCACTGCTGCGCTGGCAGTCGCTGGTCGATCGGCGCGACGCGCTGATGGCCGAGGCGATGCGCAAAGATGTCAAGCGCGGCGAGTACTACGGCATGATCGACTACTTTCACCTGGCGATCGGCGCGCTGCGCGAGTTCGAGGCGACCTACCAGTACCACCTGGCCGCGCGCACGCAGGCGCCCGAGCCGGCCATGCCGCCTGAGCCGCCGCCTTACACCGGCAGCCAGCCGCTCACGCCATACGAGCCGGCCGCGCCGCGCCAGCGCGTCACGCGGCTGGCCGATAACCAGTGGGAACTGCTGATCACCCTGGCCGACTCGACCTATGGCTGGCTGAGCGATGTGGTTGCTGCTCGCGAGGCTTCCGGGGTGGTCGATCCTGCGGCGGTGGCGCGCCTTGCCGCGACGATCGTCGAGCGGGTGTCCGCGCAGACGCGCCGGGGCGCATAGTGCCCCCAAACCCCCACCAATGAAGCCTTAGAAGCTGTTTGAAAAGGGTGGTTTGGAGGGACTTTGTCCCTCCAAGTTTCC